>JAKMEV010000069.1:0-4353 GCA_022425785.1 Akkermansiaceae bacterium
GCAAAGTCTGTCCCATCGAAAAAAGTCCGAGGGACAGGGAAAGAGTGAGAATGAGCAGACGCATGGGATTGGTGTGGTTGTCGCGTAGGTTAGCCCCGCTCCAAGCGACAAAGCGGAGTCAGGGCGCTTGTGAAGAGCAAAGAAATTACTTCTTCGTTTTGTTGTAGGCGTCGAGGGCCTTTTGGAATTCGGGGGGTAGGGAAGACCCGGGGCTTCCAGCTGCCTTTGGAATACGGCGTTCGGATTTCACTCCTTTGCCAACACCATTATTGGCTTCGTTTGCGGAGTCGGAGTCTCCTTTCTGGCCTTCGCCGCCTTTGTCACCCTTGCCGGGTTTCTGGCCTGGCTTTTCGCCTTTGCCCATCATTTCCTGCATCATCTGAAGCATGGCACCCATGCTTTGTCCTTCGCCCTGTCATGGGCTGCCCTTGGCCTTTTGTTTGGCGGCCTCGTAGATCTTTTCGACAATTTCAGTTTCGATCGCAATGGTTTCTCCACCGGTTTCCTGATCTTCGAGGCGTTCGGTGGTTTCGGCCATGAGCATTTCAACTGCGGTGAGTAGTTCGATGACTTTGGCGTTGGTTTGCTCGTCGATTAATTCCTGAACATCGGCTGAGAGGCTGTCTTGCTTGTCGGCGAGGTCATCGGATTTTTCCGCGTGGTTTTTCAAGGCCTCGACCTTGGCGTTTTCTGCAGGCTTGGTTGCCTTTTCCGGGTCGGCGTAGGCCGAGGAAAAGAGCCCGAACCCGATCAGGGTAGGCAGTATGGTTTGTTTCATCGCTTTTTTAGTTTGGTTGTTTCCGAAGGTTGAGTGAGCGGAGCATTTGCTCCAGTGATCTGGTGCGGGACCGGATTTCTTGTTCGGTTTGAACCATCCGCATGACTTTGAGCATAAATTCGAAATCTTTTTCTTCCTGGCTGCCGCCTCCACCTCCTTCGCCACCACCACCGCCATCTTTATCGCCCTCTAGTTTTTTGGCCCATTCGCGAAGTTTTTCAGCCAGTTGTTTTGATCTCACTGCCGACGTGAAGCTTTGATTCTTGCCGATTTCCTGACGAAGGGTTTCGAGCATGGTGTCGATGTTGTAGTCCTTCATATCATCGATCAGTTCCTTATGGATCTCTTTTTGGGTGCGGGCGTGAAAATGTCCCAAATCTTCTTGAATCCAGCGAATGTCTCCAGTGGTCCGCTTTTGTTGCAGATCAAGTTCTCCGATCAATCGTCCATGGACAGGGTCGAGCTTATCGGGGGTGGCTCCAGTGATTTCGGATTCGGCCTTTTTGTCTTCACCACGCATGGCCGAGCCAAATGAGGAAGCAATGCCGTCCTGCTCGGAAGCTGCGCGCTTGAGTCGATTGATGAATGTCGAGGCTTCGAAATTTTGGTTGGCTTCGTTGGCTTTTTTAACAGTTTCCTGCATTTTTTCGAGAGCCTCTTTTTGCTTTTCGATGGCTTTCTTGAGATCCTTTTCGGTTTTCTCCGGAGTGGATTTTTGATTCTGGGCTTCACCAAGCTTCTTCTCGATTTCGGGAAGGTCTTCTTTGGCTAGTTCTTTCATGCTGTCGAGAGCCTCGGCCATTTTCTTCATGGTGTCGGTATCGAGGTCACCATTGCGACTGGCGTCCTTAAAAAGCTTTTCCATCTTCTTGGCGATGTCGTCCATTTTCTCGGCATTTTGTTGCTCAGCGTCCTGGCTCTTGGTGAGCTTGCGCTGGGCGTCCTCTTCTTGGAGCTCTTCGGGAGTTTTTTGTTGGTCGAGACGTTCGTTGGCGTCGAGGTTGTTCATCTCGCGGCGGGTGGCGTCTTCCAACTCTCCGATAATACGGTCAAACTTGTTTTTCAGAAGCTGGGCATGTTCGTCACGGGTCAGGATATAGACTACGATGGGTTCGGAATAGATACGCCCCCGTCCTGGCTTGTAGTCTTCGGCGTAGGCCGAGAGCATCAGCTTTTGTGGGGTGATTTTATAGGTGGCCGGAGAGAAGATGGCGAGCTCGCTGAGTCGGGCTGTTGAAGGGCTTCCAGTTTTAAGGGTCATTGATCCCTCGGCGGGCTTTTCGCTGGAGGGCGCGGTAAACTCACCTTTCCAGGCGAGACCGATTTCCTTGAGGCCGAAGTCGTCTTCGCAAAGAACTTCGAATTCGAGCACTTCTTCGGCCAAGATGACGACCTGTCGTTCGATGCCTTGCATGTAGGAAACCGGGGCCGAGTCTTCCGACGGTTGGATTTTTAAATTGAAGGTTGCGGAACCTGCGAGGCCGTATGAGTCAATCCAAGTAAGGGGAATAGAGGCCGGGTGATCAGTTAGACTGAAGGGGTCGGTAGAGAGGGTTGAGCCCTTGATGGAGAGCTTTAAGGGTTTAGAATTCGGAACGGAAGGGGCGATGATTTCATCGTCTTCGAGCAATTCCTTGAGGTTTTCTCCCGGGACGATGTCATCAGGTTCAGCAGCAGGATCGATGATCTTCTCTTCCGGAATGAGAGTGGCCTGGGCTGTGGAGAGTTCGCGGGAGAAGTCCCCGAGAAGAGTGATCTTGCTCCCCTCGAGTGCGGTGAGAACTCCGGTGCGGATGTCGACTTGTTGGGGTTCTAGTTGAAGATACTCCGGAAGACCGACCATTGCCTTGAGATTGGTTAACTCGGGCCGGAGCTCGGGTTGCACTTTGATTCGAATGGAGGCATCTCCGGCTTCCAGGGAAATGAACCCCGCGTCTTGCTGGCCCGGGAAGTTAAATTTGTAAGAGCCATCTTCGGTGAGATCGCTCTCGAGCCATTCCTGCCCGTTGAAGTTGGCCCGGGCTTTCGCTGGTTTTTGATCGCTGTCTTTTTTAAGAGGGGCAACAAAGGCAAAGATTTCTCCTTTTGCCACAACGAGGGGATTTGGGATTTCGGAGGTGTCGAACTGGGTGAAGGTATAGTGCTCGGTTTCCGAGAAAGGAAGAGCCCAGCGAACGAGGGCGTTTGTGCCGGCCTTGGGAGCCACAACGAATCCGATGACCGCAAGGAAGACCGCAACGATGACGCCGATGGCAAGTTTACGATGGCGGGAATTCGGAAGTGCCTCGGTCATATCGCGCTTCGCGGCCTGGCGGGCGACGTGCTCCATGGCGGCCGCGCGGAGTTCGGGCGAGAGGGTTTCGCGAGATTCGGTTTGGTCCTGAAGCTCGACGATACCGAGGAGGCGGTCACCGAGCTTGGGGAACTTTTTGGAGATGAGCTTGGCGAGCTGGTCCTCCCGGCGATGTCCGAAGACCCAACGGCGAACCATGAGCGGTGCGAAAACCGCACTCAACGAGGTGCCGGCGATGAGGATGCTAAATCGAGCGAGGGGAGGGATCGGGAAGATCCGCTCCAGCAGGAAGACGACAAGGAAAGAGATGATGAGACCGAAGATTCCGGCGAGAACGGCTTCGGTGACTTTGACTCTCCAGAGGCGTCTTTGAAATTCAGCGAGCTGTTTTTGAAGCTCCTCTGGAATGGGAGCCTGCGGGGCGGATGGAGAGGTCTCGGACATTGGAATTCGGTGGGAAGGAAGTTAACCTGCCGCTATCAGGTTTAGACTCGCAGATATGTGGTGATCCTGCCAGCGGGAATTTCTGATATTGCTCTCTATAAAACGTCACAAAGAGCTAGGTTTTTCCGTAGTTTGAGAGGGAATAGTTTAATTTGTGGAAATGATTTTGGGGCTCAAATCGGGGTCATTTTTGAAATTGGGCGAAATTAGCGGGAAAAGGAGGATTTTAAGCCCCTCTTTCTGTGGATTTCGCTGGTGACAGGTGGAGGCAATTGGTAAGGATGTCTTAAGTTGTTCCCTGCCATGATTGAATTCCCAAGAGATCGCCAACAAACCATCCCTGAAAGTGCTGTAAAAATTATCGGTTTGGGAGGTGCCGGAGCCAATATGCTCGATCGTATTGCTCTGGACGGAATCGAAGGAGCTGAGCTGCTTGCCTTGAATACCGATGTGCGGACCCTGAAGGGTTCGGTGGCTGGAGAAAAAATCCAGTTGGGCCCCAATCTGACGAAAGGCCTCGGAGCCGGTGGTGATCCAGAGATTGGCGAAAAGGCGATTTTGGAGTCCGAGGATGAGATTCGTGATGTATTGCGGGATCGCAAGATTGTCTTCATCTGCGTGGGCCTCGGCGGCGGAACGGGATCTGGAGCGGCGCCGATTGCGGTGCGCCTGGCCAGAGAAGCGGGGGCTTTTGTGGTAGTCTTCGCGACTATGCCTTTTGCCTTCGAGGGGAATCGTCGACGTATTCAAGCTGAAGAGTCATTGAACCAACTGGCGGTTCTGACCAATGCCTTGGTCACTTTTGACAATACCCGCATGGGTGAGCTGGTGCTGCCGA
>JAKMEV010000070.1:0-2547 GCA_022425785.1 Akkermansiaceae bacterium
TCATCGGGAGCGGTTGAGGCGGAAGAGGCCTTTCCTAATCCGGAGGTGAATCTGGCGACGGGAATTCCCTTCGTGAATTACGCTGATACGTGGGATTTTAATGATCAGAATTTGGATCTGGGAACGACGTGGAAAGATTCGAATTACGACTACTCGGACGCTGGTTGGACTCTGGAAGGTGCGGGGGGGAATAACGGAGGGCTTTATGGATTTGAGACCTCTGCGCTTCCTGCTCCGGGTCTCAATACAGGCTTGCTCAATAGCGCGACCAACGACAATCACATCACCTATTATTTTCGAAAGGAATTCACCTATAATGGGACAACCGCTGGAGCGACGGTAACGGTCGACGGGATTATCGATGACGGGGTGTATTTTTATCTGAATGGCATTCCAATTGGTGGAGCTGGCGTCTCGGCCGGGTCGGGTTGGAAAGATACGGCTAGTCGTACGGTGAGTAATGCCACAGAAGAACTGGGAATGGCAAATAACAATGGGTCTGGTCTCGTGACGGGAACAAACGTGATTGCGGCCGAGGTTCACCAAACCAATGATTCCAGTTCCGATTGTGTCTTTGGCGCGCGTCTGAGCATCGCGGCCCCTTCCGCTCCGGGGATCGTGATCAATGAGGTGGTTCCTTCGGCTTCCGGGTTTGTGGAATTCTACAATCCCACTGACTCGACAGTGAACCTCAATGGATGGTATCTGAGTGACGAGCCGGGCAATCTGACCAAGCACCAGATCTCAGGAACTTTGCCAATTGTTTCTTCGGGCCTGATGTCGGTGGGATTCACTTCGTCCAATCTGGCAGTCGCGGCAACTACGGTGGTTTATTTGACCGAGCCGGATGGCTCTACGATTGCCAATGCCATTTCGGCGGCAATTCCATTGGATGGTCGTTCGCTGGGTCGTAAGCCGGACAGTACGGGCCCTTGGTTCCTGTTTACCCAACCAACCCAGAACGCTTCCAATGCCTCGGGTTCGAGTGAGGCCCAAGCCCGGATCAACGAGGTGAGCTTTAATGCGGCGGGAACCGCCGAGTGGGTGGAGTTGTATAATCCTTCGGCGACGAGTTTGAACCTAAACGGACTTTTCCTGGCTAGCGAGGGTGACTTTTCTGACAAGCTTGCTCTGGGTGGCAGCATCGGTGGAAATGGAGTCCTTTCGGTAACGACTTCGTTTGATGCTTCGGGAGACGAGCTGACGCTTTTCTTGGTTGATGGCTCGAACAATGTCCTGGGGGCATCAGCTGTGCCCTATTCCGCGCCAAGATTTTATTCAGCAGCTTACCCGGATGGCTCGGGTGAGTTTTATGCCTCGACGACAGGGACTCAGAACGCCGCGAACAATCCGGATCGTGAGACAGCCATTGTGATTAATGAAATGATGGTCGATTCGCCGAGCAACCAACGAGACGGCGAATATCTTGAGCTCTACAACCGGGGTAGTAGTTTGGTTGATCTTTCAGGCTGGCAATTTTCGCATGGGGTGGACTTCACCTTCCCGGTGGGAACGACCTTGGCCCCGGGTGCTTATTTGGTGGTGGCTGCGAATTCCGGCTACACTGCCTCGGCTCATCCAGGAGCCAATATTGTTGGGCAGTATGAAGGACAGCTGGCCAATGGCGGTGAGCTTTTGCGGCTGGTCGATAGCTGGGGTAATCTCGCCGATGAAGTGCATTACAGCACGGGCGGACAGTGGCCGACGTTGGCCGGTGGATTGGGAAGTAGTTTGGAATTGAAGCATCCCGACATGGATAATTCCAAGGCATCGGCCTGGGCGGATTCCGACGAATCCAACAAGTCGACTTTCGAAAGCTACTCACTGACCGAGCAATACCAGCAGTTGAGAACGAATGGCGGTGCGAGTGACTACGAAGAACTACACATTCAGGCGGTGGGTGATGCTCACCTTGCCTTTAAGAACATGTCACTGACGAAGGGTGGTGGAAACATTCTACCCAACAATGGTGAGGTCGTGGTGACCGGTGAATTTGCGACGACAGGATGGCTCTGCCAGGGAACGCATTATCAAAGTACGATGGTGGGGAATGAATTCCATCTGATTTCCAGTGGGCATGGGGACGTGAAGGCGAACCGTTGCGAGATCGATGTGACTCAGATTGCCGACAACGATATTTTGACGCTAACTTTTGATGCCCGTTGGGTTTCGGGTAAACCGACGGTTCTTTTCCAGACCTGGGATCGTTCGTTCGGAGAAGTGTTCCATCTACCGATCCCCAAAAATCTGGGAACAGCAGGAGCGGCTAACTCGGCGGCGATTGGGGCGGCCAGGCCAGTGGTGAGTGGCCTGGTTCACAGCCCGGCGGTTCCGACCAGCAGCGATCCCGTTCGGGTGACTGCGGAGGTGAGCGGCGCGACGACGGTGAGTTTGCGTCACCGCCTCGATAATGCCTCGGCAAGTGGAACGTATCTTAACACGACGATGTTTGATGATGGCGCGACGGGTGGCGATGAGGTGGCCGGCGACGGAGTCTATAGTGCGACCTTGAACAATTACCAAAGCGACAATTCGATCGTGCAGTTT
>JAKMEV010000073.1:0-14369 GCA_022425785.1 Akkermansiaceae bacterium
CTTCAAGTCTTTACGCATTTGCTCTTTAACTCCTTGTAACTGAGCAACCCGGGCGCGTCGAATCAACCAAGCTGCCTTGAATCTAGAATCCGCCAGTTCTTTCTGAATCACCGGCCAAACCAGCTCGATTTCTCCAGCCAACAATGAGGCATCAATCCAAGAATTTCGTAAAACCACACCATGGGTCCGGCGGTAGGCCTGCTGTAAAAGCTGAGCCGCTTCAGATGCCTTCTCATCCTTGACCAAAAGATAAGCGTGAAACAAATCAATTGTCTCATCATGATCAGGGAATTCCTTTTGAATATCTTCGCAAACCTTCAGCGCCTTATTGTGATCTCCACGCATCTGCGCGAGTTCCGCACTCAGAAAGCGGACCTCAATCATACGGGGAAGGGAGGAGGTTGACCTTAAAAGTTCATCAGAAAAAGTACGAGCTTCATCGTACTTGTTCGACGTCATCAATAATCGCGCCAAGGCCATCTTCGAAGAATAATGATCGGGTGCCAGCTGAAGTGCCGCTCGCAAGTCGCGCTCACATTCTTTACTCTTTCGAAGAGCGCGGTACTCGATGGCCCGCTTGAAATAAAGTTCGGGGGTAGGGGACTTGGATATTTTTTGAGTGAGTTCCTTAATCGTATCCTCAACACTATGGTGCCCCCAAACCGAGATCGGCATGAGAAGGCCAGCAAGGAAGATCGATCGACCCAGGCTCATCATTAATGATCTACTTTGCGATCAAGAGGAGGGGATGAATCGTAAAATCGGAGCTTTTGAGATTCGCGTTGTGCCCCTCAATCGCAAGGACATTCTTCCCACCTGGCTTCAATAACTTGGCGACATTCTTAAGAGGGAAGTAGTCAAATTTATTATCCGCTTCATGCAACGTAAAGCCATCAGCAGTAGCACCTTGTCCCTTATCGACCCCCACCCGGAGAGCCTCTTTACCATTCAAATAGGCAATGAAGGCGTCATCATAGGAAACAGAAAGCCCCATCGAATCAAGCTTGGCTCCCTCGGGAAGATCAAACTCACGACGCAAGTAAACCGTGGTGTATTTGCCCCTCATTTTACTGAGGTAGGTCACATCATCCTTGTCGCCATATCCAAATCCGGCGGCGGCAGTGGGCCAACTGGAATGATCGAATGCAGTTTGCGTCCAATCATTCGCAGATCCCCCTGGATGCTTGCCGGCGAGATAGGACCACTTGGCATTTTTCGGAATCAATGCAGTGGTGTTTTTGGGAACTTTCGGACTCGATTTCCCGGCAACCCGTCCCTTTGGTTCTGGCTGCCAAGGGTCAACAATTGGTGTGTGTTCGACGACACCTTTTTTTGTAATTGCGAAGGTGTCGCGGATCTCGCCATTAAGATTAAGCATTTCACCAATAATGGTGTCACCCCTGATGGTAAACAAACAGGAACCATTTTCTACGATGATTCGCTTCATCAAAGGAAGGGTTCCAACCCGGCGAACTCCGGTTCCACCGTGTCCGGTCACGACCTGAACAGTTCCATTATTCGGAGTCAGCCCTTTGCTCTTGCGATAAGCTCCGTCTCCAGCCGGGTCGCCGTCACCGTCATCAAGAACGACGCCTTCCGCGGTAGTTGGTGTTTGATAGGCGCCGTCGATCAGCATCGAACGTTCGTAGATATGAGAGTGGCCGGTAAACACGACATCGACACCGCCGCTTTCGAGAATAGGCATGATGTGTTCGCGCATTTCAATCAATTGTCCCTCCCGATCGGAGTCATGCGAACCTTTGGTGTAAGGAGGATGGTGAAAATAGGCGATTAAGAATTCTGCTTTGGTTTTTTCCAAGTCAGCCTTCAGCCACTGGGCCATTTCTCCACTGGGCTTCCGGTCAAGGTCGTGGGAATCAAGACAGATGAAATGAACCTTACCATAATCGAAAGAGTAGAAGGCCTCTTTACCCGAGGGCAAACCACCGACTTCGCCTTTGGTCGGACAAATGTAGGCATCGTAATAGGGGCCTATTCCGGAAGCTCCTTTGGAAGTTCGACCCTCGTGATTTCCCATGGAAGCCCAGCACACCGTATTCCGAAGGGTCGGCTCATACATTTTGAAAAAGCGATCAGAGAACTCTTTGTTGGTCCCTGAACCATAAGCCATATCGCCAACGTGGAGATAGAGGTCGAGTTTGCGTCCGGTCTTTTCATTGTGCGCGATCATCGCGTCGTGGACTTTGGCCTGCGCCGAGCCACCTGTTCCCGAATCACCAACAACCCAAAAATAAACAGGAGCTTCCGATCCTGGAATGGGATGTGTTTTAAAATGATGGGTTCCGTCAGCCCCTGTGATCTGCTTCCCATTTTGAAAAATCCCATAGTGATAAATGGTATCTGGGCTTAACCCTTTGATAGTCGCCTCAAATTGATGCGTTCCTTTGGGGGTATCGTGGAAAAGGGGAGCTGGTCCGCTTTCATCCGGATGAAGTCGAATTAAAATCTGATCGGCGGGAACCTCTTCGGTGAGTTGATCAGCAGCTTGGCCATATTTTACCACTGGTGTGCTTGGTCCTGCTGTCCTCCAGACGACAGTGGTCATCTCATGATTTGCCAATTGCACATAGGGTGCTCTTGAGAATTCAGAATAGGGAGCCGCTACCGAGATGAGGCTCGTTAGGAATAGAAGAAAAATTGCAGGCATTACTTGGTAAAGTCAGTCTTACCATTTTTGCGCAGAGCGCAATCCACAACTGTTGCCGAGAATAAAGAATGCAGGTTTGACGAACTGGGGAGGAAGGGGGTATGGATTCAGCCTGATGAAGTTACTCTCTGTTATCTTGGCCTTTGGTTTCGTAATTTTTCTGTCTTCCTGCGGATTACTCCAAACTGCAACGCAGGTTCCGGCTGGTCTTCTTAAGACTGTGGGACGTACCGTTGGTGTTGGATTGGAACAAACAGAGGAGATCTCTCCGGAAAAGTGATTCGTTTCAAGTTACTTGATACTGAGGCAGATAGCCTGGCCTTTGTTTGTTCTAGCAAATAGTTTTCCCTCGCCAATTGCGAGCGGGGCCCAACAAAGTTTGGACAAAACCTGATGGCGACCTGATTCCACAAATTCTTTTTCAGTCGCTTTTCCAAAAATCAGAGAGCCTGTCTCACTCAAAACTACTGTCGTTTCACCAACCTGTAGGGTCGAACCTCGTGTTCCAGGAATACGATGCTTCCATTTCACCTTACCGGTTTTGAAATCCATGCGGAACAATTCTGCTTCGAAATTCTTATCCCCAAGTGTTCCTACAATGTCTGATCCAATGGTATAGGCATTTTGAAAAATCATCCGTAAATCGCGATCACTGTGAAGCACCTTGGGTTTGGGTCCGGAAACATCCAACACCACATAACCCATGCCATAGCCGGAAGAAATATACACTAAGTTGTTTTTAATTAATGGATTGGAGGCATTGACGTCATATGAAGTCCGCCAGGGATGCTCAAAAATAACCTCTCCTTTTTTGCTCAAGTTATAGGCAACTAAACTACGTCCATGAAAAACAAGCGCAGCATCACTCCCTTTTTGAGAATAAAAAACCGGGGCAGCATAACCAGGTCTCGCGGTGTTACTTGATTTCCAAAGCAGATCTCCGGTTTTTTTGTTGAGTGCGATCAGAGCAGCTCCCTTGGTGCAGGGAAGGCAAAGTAGGGAATCTCCATAGACAAGTGGTGATGCTGAATATCCCCAAGTCGGCATGTTTCCTTTGAAATCGTCCCGAAAGTGCTTCGACCAAACCTCTTTGCCGTCTTGAGCCATTAAACAACTTAGCTTTCCAGATTTTGAGAGAACGTAAACCAAATCGCCATCGAGAGTCGGCGTTGCTCCGGGACCGCCATCATAATACTTGGGTGCCAATTTTTCCGGGTGAGTTTTTTTCCAAAGAATATCTCCACTCGAAGCATTAAAACACCAAATAGTATCCTCGTTGTTTTTATTTCCCACCGTAAACGCCCGATTGTCAGCAATTACAAAACTAGAACAACCAATTCCTACCTCGGCTTTCCAAAGGGTTCTGGGGCCATTTTTTTGAACCGATTCGGAAATTTCTCCCCCAATCGTTCCATCTCCATTAGGACCCAAAAATTGGGTCCATTGCTGGGCAAAAGTAATTGAGTTGCAGACTAGGAAAAGCAGAACGATTTTCATGTTGTTAAGATTAATTAAAGTGACGGAACTATTCTATTCCTTTTCAAGTTTCTTTTCATAGCCTCAATCAATGAGGATTCTTTCCCTTTTTGCCATTTTTTTGCCTCTTCCTTGTTCTTCGTGCGCTGTGGTGACAACCCCAGTCAAAATTGTAGGGAAAACCGTAACGGCTACAATGGAGGTGAGTGGTAAAGTCATTGGCTCGGGAGTCGATGCGATCACCCCTGGTTCTGATGATGAGAATGAATCGAATGAGTGAAGTGACTATAAAGGATGGGTTGTTCCCCGCTAGTACGGGGATTGAATGGAATTAATTTATTTTCTTCTTCTTCTTCTTACTGCGAACAAGTCATGCAAAACGGAGTTCCACCCCGCCATGATCAGTGTTCCACCGAGAGAATAAGTCGCGAATGAGTATGCTAAAAGGGATTAAACAATGAAGGGTTTTTGGGAAGAGGGTGAGTTAATCCCGATTACCAACGCCTTATTCACAAACTTGTTGAGTGTCTTTAACGATTGTTGATGATGAATATTTCCAGAAATAATTATTGGATGCGTTTGGCTTTGGAAGAAGCACAAAGGAGCACCGGCCTAACTTCTCCGAATCCTGCGGTGGGAGCAGTCATCGTGAAAGATGAGATGGTGATTGCGAGAGGGAGGACTCGCCAGGTAGGTGGAAATCATGCGGAGCGGGATGCTTTGAGCACTTTGGAACCAGGTGAGGCAAAAGGTGCGACAATTTATGTAACTCTGGAACCTTGTAGCACTCAGGGCCGGAGTGGTGCATGCACAGATGCCATCATCGAAGCCGGAATTTCCAGAGTCGTTTATGGCCTTGAAGATCCCAACCTTTCCCATGCCGGAAGGGCTGATGGAATACTGAATGCGGCGGGTATTGAGGTGGAGCGCGGGATTTGCGAAGAGGAATGTCGCCACCAAATTAGAGGATTCATCTCGGTACAGACAAAGGGTCGCCCCTGGGTTATTGCCAAAACGGCGATGAGTTTAGATGGAAAAATATCGAGACCTAATGGAGAAGGACAGTGGTTAAGCAATGGACTATCGAGGAAGAGGGTTCATTTATTACGTGGTGAAGTGGATGCCATTGTGACCTCCGGTGAAACAGTGCGCCGGGATAATCCTTCTCTCACAATTAGAAGTCCTCAAGTATCAAAGGAAAAGGAACAACCGCTCCGCGTGGTCTTAACGAAATGCGGCCTAGATCAATCCCAGTGGAAGCTTTTTAACGACGAGTATAAAAATCGAACGCGTGTTTTTGAAAATATTAAACTACAAGATGTTCTAAGTCAACTTTCTGAAAATGAGGGTGTTAATACCGTCATGTTGGAATGTGGAGGGAGTTTGATGGGGGCGTTTCTTGATTCGAATCTCATTGATGAATTCATGATTTTCTATGCACCCATGGTGACCGGGGGCTTGCATTGTGCGATCGGAGGAAAAGGCATCTCCGGGTTGGAGGACCGCTTGGCGATGGAAAATCCCTCGGTTGAGCAAATTGGAAACGATCTTTGTCTGCGAGGATTGGTGTCGACAAAATCGCGGAAAAAATTGGAGAGATAATCTTCTAACCAAACATCTGGGTCCAGTATCGATTGTATTGCCCGAGACCAATTCGGATGTGGCTATTTTTGAACATGTTTTTGTGATGACCTGGAGAAAAAAACCATCCTTTGTTGGCAGAAGCCGGGACTTGGGATCCCATATAGATATTTTCTCCGGTGGCTTTTGTTCCAGCTTTTGCAGCCCGTTTCCAAGGGGTTTCTTTGCCGTCGATAGGAGATTCATGTGCGAAGAACTTGTGTTTGTTCATGTCCTCGGAATGTCCTCGGCTGGCTTCACATAATTTTGGATCGAGATCCAGAGCATTCAGTCCGAGGAGCAAACGCCATTCGTTGACTTCACGAATTCCTTCACGTTCTTTTTTTGGGATCTGGGATCTAAGAGCAATCTCGTCGTTTTTCTTGATCGTTCTCAACCCATCTTGCGGTAAATCGCTCAGTGCCGAGACCGTTTGTTTTTCAAACTCGAGGACAGCAACCAGTGATTCTACTTGGTCCGGAATGACAATGGCGTCGACAATAGCATCTCTAAAATTTGCAAGGAGGTGGACAATTTTTCGTCTTGTCTTGAGTTGGTCCGGAGCTGTTGCGAGTGTCTCTTGTGCTTTGGGCATCAATAACTTGCGAAGTTCTTGAAGCGCAGGCATGCTGATTGAGCTGAGTTTGTTTTTCATCGCCTTTTCGCTGAGCACGTAGACGCTTATGAACTGTTCGCGGTGATTTTTGATGGAGCGTTTTCGGGTCAATTTTGCATCGCCGGAATAGAGGCTTCGAGCATGTGTTTGAAACGATTTGTAATAAGCATCCCGAAGTTTAGGCCAGGTTGCGTCGTATTCTCTTAGGAGGAGAGAAAGTTCCTTGTTGCTGAGGTCGATAAGGCCTTCCTCTATTTCCGCGGTGGAACGGTTTTCTTCAATGCAGCTTTGTAGGCGTGTGAGGATTTCATTGGTTGTCAATGAGGCCTGAACAGAAGCCATTGAAAACCCAAGGGACAGAAAGAGAGAAATAATCAATCGGTGCATGAGAGAAAAAGGTGCTCGCACCAATAGACTAGGTTTTGTGGTTTTGTCGTGCAAAAAAAGAAGCCTTCTCGGAATAAGAAGGCCTCCTTTGGTCGGGTGAAAAGGGAAATTAGTGTCGTCTTACTGCGAAACCTCCCCGAGAAGATGAAGAGCATCCAGGCGAACGATAGTGACTCCGGCTGGAGTAATGCCTTGGTGTGACATAGGTCCGGCGTGAGTGTTGATACGAACGATGGGGGGTATGGCTCAGATAATGTGAGCGATGGGATGTGTGCCCGCTTACCCTGTAGTATCGATAAATGGGATTATTTCGGCAATCGAATCCCACGACAACGCGTTTGGTGTAGATCGGAGTTCCGCAGGCTAGGTAGCCACTAATGTAGGTATAGGAATGGCCGATATGGAGGCCACAAGGGGCGGCTGCGGCAGTTTGGGCGAGTCCTCCGCTTAGAAGGGTGATAGTGAGTATCAGGATTTTCTTCATCTTCTTTTTTTCAATGGTTTCTGGTGCTGGTGGATGTGACGCAGCGGCGGCCAGAAGAATTCGAAGAAAATTTTCAACAAACCTTTACGGTTTGTGTCGAATTAGAAGCAACAGTGGTCGGCATTCCAAATTCACTGGAAAATTATAATGAATGAAATCGCAGAAATGTGGTCCAATACTGCAGAACAAGACTGAAAAAAAATGAATCAAGAAATACCACCTACAGAAGAACGGCCGGTCGAAGAAGAAACAAAGCGCCAGTTTGATACGATGGGCGATGCGCTTCGGGCCGGAAAAGAAGAAGGCTCGGCTAGGGCCCGCGAAGCGGCCCCTAGTTTAAAATCTTGTGTTGCGGAGGCTTTTCATGATCTTGCTTACGGTATCGCTTACGGAGCGTTTTTCACTGGATCCTTTGCTAATGAACTAGTTCCGAAGACTGTTAAAAGTAGCTTGGCCAAAGGGGCTGGAGCCGGAAAGGCCGCTGCCCGTAAAGCTCGCGAGAAAGCTTCAGAAGCATTTTCGCCGTCCGCCGAGGAAGACGTTGTCGAATCAATTGAAGAGGGATCAACAATCCCTCAAACTATTTGAACAAAATTTTATTATTTTAACGTTACCTCAGTGTAACAAATATTTTGTTGTTGCATGTGTGCTCAGCAGCGGTTTTTCCTTCGGGGAAAGCCGCTGTTGATATTTTAGGGAAGGACCTAATTAACCCAGGGGCGGGCTTGCTTAATGATTAGATTACCTTCTTCGGTAATTTTGAATTCCACCTCCATGGCAAAGTCTGAGGGGACAGGTCGATAGAGAGAGCGAAAATGGGAGTTGAGCTGCTTTAAAGCGTCGACGAGTTCCAGCACTTGGGCTTTTGTGAGAACCGTTTCTCCGGCTGGGAGTTGATTCGAGAAGCGAATATATTGAATCTCGTATGGTTCATCGCCAAGAAGATCTGCTGCCAGAAGTTCTTCGGCGGTGGAGTTCATTTCCGGGTTGGTGACCAGGTCTTCGCCAATCTGTGAGTTGACGTAATAGCCTTCCCAAGTCGGATCAAAAATATTGCGCGCGACGGCGACCCCGTTGGCTTGTTCATTTTTGAAATTGGGATGCACTGTAATTCCCATTGCAGCGGACAGGTGGTCGATGCGATAGAATTCGCGCTCCTCGTAGGCGCGGTAATTCCAAAGCGATGAGTAGACTTGTCGCACGCTCTTAATGATGTGCCCTTCGTCCGCCTTGTGGGTGTAGGAATCATAAAGTCCGGCTCCATTAAAATCGACTGAGTCCTCGGTATTAGCGCTCGAGCGAAGACGTGGAGTCACTTCGGGTGGAAAGGAATTTTGCAGATCGGTAAGTGCTGAAATCATCCAGCTAGGAAAGCTGCTTTCTGTTTTGATGCGCTTGCGAAAGTTCTTGAGTCGTTGTTCGCGGATGGTGGGATCCTTTTGAAAATCTTCCTCAGCTATCATTGCGGTAGCCTCCGCATAGTAGCTGTTATGCTTCATGAATTCGTCATAGAAATAGAAGGGGATTCCGTATCCAAAGGGTGCTTTGTCCGGCATGAGTTCATGGAGAAGAGAGAGGCTGGTTGTCTTCCCTCCGAAGCCATTGGTGTCGGAAAAGGCGATTGAATTAAAGGGCTGGATGGTGGTGTGGCTGAGGTCTCGTTCGGGATAGCTGGTAGTAGTCGGGCGGATGGAATCGAAGTAATTATCGAGCTCAGCCTGGCTCGCCAAACGAATTTCGAAGCCGTCTGGGGAGACTTGATAGAAGACGTTTTCCCCAATGAACGGCACGATGCGTGGATCTTCTGATGCGTTGATAATGAATGCATTAGGTGTATCGTTTTGTTTTGCCTTCAGGTTGATGTGGGAGAGGGGAGTCTGAGGAATCTCGGTAATAATGCCCGCAATATGAGTGAGGTCATTGGGAAGATTTTCAAAGATGACAATGTCTCGCGCGGATAGGGTGGTAGCTGAAGAAGCGACAACGAGACGCCCAAATGAGGCTTCCTGATTCATCGGCTGGTAGTCGATGTTAGAAAAAAGATCATCAGTTTCAATGATTTCTATAAACGAGTTTTTAAAGCGTTCTTGGTTGGCGTTTTGAATGACTCGCTGGGTCTCGCTTGGTGCATGGTAGGCCAGACGATCGATGAAAGGAGTGGTCCGGTTGATCAACTCGTAGGCCATTTGGATGTGCTCAAATGAGACCGGATCAGTAGGCCAAAATTCCATGGTATAGATGCCGCGTTTTCCATCGGGAGCGACGTAATTTTCATGGGACACGAGGGAGCCAGCTAGGTTGATACGGTTGTTGTTGAAGTAGGTCTGGCTGCTAAAGACCGAGTTTCCAGTCCAGAAATCATAGTCCCGATAACGGCCCAATACGTATCGAGCGAAGTCATAGTGGTATGAGTTTTCGTTGACGTTGATGAAGTGCAATCGTGGATTTGTTTTAACATCGGTGATGAGGAATTTGACTTCCTTGACACTTTGCGCTCCTGGGAAATTGTCGCGCTTCGCAAGCGTGTTATAAGTCTCGAGATCTTTGAGAAAAAGGGCCCCGTCGACGTCATCGAATGGATCGGCCGGATTGAAGGCGGCTAAATAATTGTTATCTGCAGAGATCTCCGAGAGGTCATCCCGTCCATCCGAATCGAGGTCGCCGGGGGAGAGTCGATGATGATAGCGGACTTCGTAAAATCCCTTTTTTCGGGGAAGCCCCGGATCATTGAGAACCCGGTCGGAGCTGTTCCACCATTGCGGAACCAAATCGACAGGGCTCCAGTTTTGTAAATCCCGTGAGCGATAAAGGACAGCGTAGTGATCTGGATCTGCGGGAACCGCGATGGAATGCTTTCCGTTTTCCAGGGGAAGTATTTGGTCCACCTTTTGAGCATCCAAATTTCCAAGGAGGCTTAAAAGTAAAAGTGTCGGTAGATTCAAATTGTTCACGCTGTGAATGGGTCGCGATAAGAAGGAATGATGGGAAGCGAACAACCGCTGTATTTTTAACCTTTAATTTTAGAAGAGGCTAGGGGATTTCTTCGGATAGATGGCCGTACCATTCTTGTCATCCAAAGGCTTGCTGCTAGGGTGCCGCCTCTTCCATGTTTCGCTATCCTAAAGATTACGACGTCCTTGTGATTGGTGCCGGACACGCCGGTGCAGAAGCTGCTCTTGCTGCGGCCCGGCTTGGGGCTCAGGTGGCGATGTTGACTCAGAATCTCGACACCATCGGACAGATGAGCTGTAACCCGGCAATTGGGGGCTTGGCTAAAGGTCACATGGTTCGGGAAATCGATGCGTTGGGAGGTGCGATGGCGATGAATACCGATGCAACGGCCATTCAGTGGCGCATGTTGAATGCGGCCAAGGGGCCATCGGTTCGGGCCCCCAGAGCCCAGTGTGACAAAAAGGCGTATCAGTTTCGCATGAAACATCTTATCGAGGGGACGAAGGGGATTGATCTGCATCAGGGCAATGTCGCCAAGATCCTCGTTGAGAATGACCAGGTGCAGGGGATTCAAACTTCGCTGCAGATGGAAATTCGTGCGAAGACCGTCATTCTTTCGGCGGGAACCTTCATGCGGGGCCTTATGCACGTTGGGCTAAAGAATGAAAAGGGGGGAAGAATGGGGGATGCGACCTCGACTGTTTCGGAATCCCTCAAAGTCTTGGGGTTCGAAATAGATCGCTTTAAAACCGGCACGCCGTGTCGTTTGAACGGACGGAGTATTGATTTCTCAAAATGCGAACGTCAGGAAGGAGACACGCCACCCCCGCTGTTCACTCATTTTGGGGACCGGATCAGGAAGGAGAAGAACGATATTTTCACCCTTAATAATTGGGCGGATTCATCGTTCCACGTGGAACAACTTCCATGCTGGATCACCTGGACCACTCCGAATACCCACGATGTCATTCGCGATAATCTCGATCAATCACCGATGTATTCCGGCGTGATTGAGGGAGTGGGGCCTCGTTACTGTCCCTCGATTGAAGATAAAGTCGTGCGCTTTGCGGAGAAAGACCGTCATCAAGTCTTTTTGGAACCTGAAGGTCGCCATACTACGGAATACTACGTGAACGGTGTTTCGACTTCCTTGCCATACGAAGTGCAGCTGAATTTCCTCCGCGAGATCCCGGGATTGGAGAACTGTGAGATGGTTCGTCCTGGGTATGCGGTGGAGTATGATTACTGTCCGCCGACCCAACTTCACCCGACTCTGGAGACCAAGAGGGTGGAGGGCTTGTATTTCGCCGGGCAGATTAATGGGACTTCCGGATATGAAGAGGCGGCCGGGCAGGGATTGATTGCCGGTGCCAATGCCGCACTCAAAGTGGGAGGGAAGGGGGATTTCGTGATCGGTCGTGAACAGGCTTATCTGGGAGTGATGATCGACGATCTCGTCACCAAGGGCTGCACCGAACCCTATCGTATGTTCACCAGCCGGGCGGAGTATCGGTTGCTTCTTCGCCAAGATAATGCTGATGAGAGGCTCAGTCCCTTGGCCGCTGATCTTGGAATGTTGGGAGAGGAGCAGGGGAGTCGTTTTAAGGAGAAGCTTGCTGGACTTGAAGAAGCACGACAATTCATTCGCGCGACAACTCACGAGCGAATCAAACTGGATCACTGGTTCCGACAGGAAGGAAACCATTGGAAAGGTTTACCTTCAGATATTCTCAATAAGTTCCACGTGGAACTTTGGCCGACTCTCGAAGCGGATTTTAAATACGAGGGTCACATCAATCGTCAGCTTCAAGAGGTGGAGCGCTTCAAAAAGCAGGAAGCGACTCTCCTTCCTGATGATCTTGATTATCACCAATTAACTGGATTGAAGGCTGAAGCCAAACAACGGTTTTCGTCCATTCGCCCCAGAACCTTGGGTCAGGCCGCGCGTATTTCCGGGATCACTCCAGCTGATGTGACCTTATTGATGATTTGGCTCGAGAAGCGCAAAAAAACTTCCGCGATCTCCGAGTAGTTACCTCAGCGAAAGCTGGCGTTCCGCTTCGTAGAGAACGATCGCAATTGAGGTTGCGAGATTGAGTGAGCGAGTGGAATCCTCCCTCATGGGAATTTTGATGGCTGATTCCGGGGAGCCAAAAATCCACGATTCGGGAAGTCCTTTTGACTCGCGTCCGAAGAGAAGAAAATCATCTTCCTCGAATTTCACATCCCAAATTCCCTGGCTCGCCTTCGTGCTGAGAAACCACAATCGGGCTCTGGGATTGGCGGTATGAAACTCCTCGACATTTTCCCAAACTTTAAGATTAACATCCCTCCAATAGTCCAACCCGGTTCGACGAACCGTTTTTTCGTCGATGGAAAATCCCAGCGGTTTGATGAGATGCAGCGTCGAGCCGGTAGCCAGAGCAAGCCGTCCCGCTGCTCCGGTATTCTGGGGAATCTCTGGTTCGACGAGGACAATGTTCATAGGAAGATTTAAAAAGAAGAAGACGGGTTTTAAGCAGTGCTGCAATGAAAAATACTAAACGACTTATTCAAAGCGTATTATAGCTTCACATCGGACGGTAGTGACTCTTGGAACACAAAAAAGACGGATCAAATGATCCGCCTTTCTAGAGATAAACTACTGATTATCAGTATTTAGTCAGCAAGTGCCACATTGATACGGCGGCCTTTCTTGTCGAAGAAGACGTTACCGTCTTTCAGCGCGAAGAGAGTGTGGTCCTTGCCCATGCCGACATTGGCACCTGGATGCCACTTGGTGCCGCGTTGGCGAATGAGGATGTTTCCTGCGATGACAACTTCGCCACCGAACTTTTTCACGCCGAGGCGTTTGCTGTTTGAGTCGCGTCCGTTTTTAACGGAACCCTGTCCTTTTTTATGAGCCATGATTAGTAAGTGGTAGGAGGATTGTGTTTAGCCTTCGATCCCGGTGATCTTCAGCTTGGTAAGGTGGTGGCGGAAACCGATCGTTTTGTGGAATCCCTTGCGGCGCTTGAATTTGAAAGCGACGCCTTTTTTGCCGCGATGTTGCTCGACGACCTGAGCGGTGACTCCAGCTCCGTCAACAGTAGGAGCTCCTACCTTGGTGCTGGATCCGTCGTTCACGAGAAGAACTTCGCTGAGCTTAATCTCGTCACCAGCGGCCACGGGAAGTTTGTCGACACTGATGGTGTCGCCTTCTTGCACGCGGTACTGTTTACCGCCGGATTTGAAAATTGCGTAGGCCATGAATAGAGTTCGTGGATAGTTAAGCGCCACCGGAATGACGCGGAGCGGGAATTCACCACAGAGCAGCGTCACGGTAAAGGTTTTTTTCAAAAAGAAGACAAAGAAATTGCCCTTGGGCCCGGGCCACGATTGGTTGGTGCTGCCCTGTTACCACTATGTTTGAGTTTTCGCCTACCCATCTTGCCGATCCCGCCGCGACCGATCTCTTGGGAGAATCGCTGGGAAAAGCGGCTCTTGCCGGTGGCGTGATTGCTTTGGTGGGAGATCTTGGATCTGGAAAAACCACTATGACTCAGGGTATTGTCCGTTCCCTCGGTTATCAGAGCGAGGTGACAAGCCCGACCTTTTCCTTGGTTCAGGAATACCGCGGAGGACGGCTGGATGTTTTTCATTTCGACTTTTATCGTGTGGAATCAGACCACGAACTCCTGGATTTGGGATGGGATGATTATCTAGAACAAGGAGGCTTGGTTATTGTCGAGTGGCCCGCTTTGTTTCCCCATCTTCTCCCAGTAGGGACAATTTGGATTCAGCTGACCCATGAAAATGACGGTCGCCTGGCCGAAGTCATTCCCGCCCCCTGCGGATAAGCGGGCTTCTTTTTATGAAATCGTCTTCTTTGGGCAGACCGATCGCAAAATTCTAAAGCGCCGGGGCTCCGAGAATCTCAAAGATATTTCCGACTCGTTCCGCAAGTTTGAGGTCATGGGTCACCACAATGAGCGTCACACCTTGCTCTTTTTGGAGCTCGAGCAAAAGTTCAACCACCTTATCTCCAGTCTCGCCATCGAGAGCGCCGGTCGGTTCGTCTGCCAGGACGAGCTTCGGTTGATTGATGAGCGCGCGGGCGACGGCCGTCGGCTTTTTTTCTCCGCAGGAAAGTTCGCCGGGCCGATTGCTCAAGCGATGACCTATGC
>JAKMEV010000124.1:0-10869 GCA_022425785.1 Akkermansiaceae bacterium
TGACCAGCGGGCTCGATACCGTGGCGGTGCGGATCAGTGCGCATGAGGTGATGCGAGGAGTTTCCCGACAAATGCCGGTCGCGGCGCCGAGCGCGAATCGCTTCGGGCGGATCAGCCCAACCTCGGCGCAAGCCGTTCTTGAGGAGCTTGGCGGGAAAATTCCTCTTGTGATCGATGGCGGGGCCTGTCGTGACGGGGTGGAAAGCACGATTGTCGCTCCGGCGATGGAGGAGAAAGGGCTGGTTTTGCGAATGATGCGTCCGGGGCCGATTCCCAAGGAAGATTTGCGTAAGTTTGCCAAAGTGGTGAAGCCCAAGAAGACCAAGGCGGATCACATTGAATCGCCGGGGCAAATCGAAAGCCACTACGCGCCGACAACCCCAATGATCTTCATGGATAAGAAGGTGACCTTCGAGCCGGAAGAGGGGAAGAGCTACGGTTTGCTCAGCTACCGTGGCGAGGGAAATGCTTCACTTGTCGAGAAACATGATTGGGACGCCATTGAAATGATGAGTCCGGGGAAAGGGAAGTTGGCGGAAGGCGCGGTGAGATTGTTTTACTGCCTCCGCGCGCTCGATGCCGCCGGGGTGGATGTCATCGTGGCAGAAGCGGTGAGTGAGACCGGAATTGGGGTGGCGATCAATGATCGCCTGCGTCGTGCAAGTGTGGGCTCGGGAAAATGACGTCAATTCGGCGGTTAGGATTTGCCTGCCGTGCAAATAGCGGTCACATCTAGCGCATGAAAGTTCTCGAACTGACTGCGCCCTCCGAGTTTGCCATTTCCGAAAAGCCCAAGCCCTCGCCGCAAGCTGGCGAGGTCCTCATCAAGGTGGCGTGCTGCGGAATTTGCGGCAGCGATGTCCATGGGATGGATAATAGCAGCGGTCGCCGCATTCCTCCCATGATCATGGGGCACGAGGCGAGTGGCGTGATCGAGGAACTGGGCGAAGGCGTCGATAGCTGGAATGTCGATGACCGCGTGTCGTTTGATTCCATGGTCTACTGTGGCCAGTGCGGGCATTGCGAAAAGGGGGAAACGAATCTTTGCGAGGAACGGCAGGTCATGGGAGTGTCCTGTGACGAATTCAAGCGCGACGGAGCCTTTGCCGAGTGGGTCATCGTCCCGGCGCATATCCTCGAAAGTATTCCCGAGGGGCTGAGTTTTGAAGAAGCAGCCTTCACCGAGCCTCTTGCTGTGGCCTTGCATGCGGTGAATATCGTGAAAGTGCAATCCGGGGAACGCGCGCTTGTCGTGGGAACAGGGTTGATTGGTCTGCTCGTTGTGCAGGCTCTCAAGCGAGCCGGATGTTCTGAGATTGTTGCCGTTGATATGGACCGGAAACGTCTCGATCTGGCGATGGACCTGGGCGCGACCGCCTCTTTTCTGGGAACGGAAGATTGCGGAGCGGAATTTGATGTCGCGATGGAAGTCGTCGGCGCTGCTCCTACCTTGGAGAAAGCCGTCAAAGCCGTTCGTAAAGGAGGACGTGTTGGTCTCGTGGGGAATGTCGTCGCCGAAGTTCCTCTTGCTCTGCAATGGGTCGTGACCCGCGAGATTTCTCTCCTCGGATCCTGCGCCGCAGCGGGGGAATGCACCGACGCCTTGAACGCCATCGCCAGCGGAGAGATTCAGGTGAAGCCGCTTATCTCAGCGGTTGCTCCGTTGGAAGAAGGTGCGGATTATTTTCAGCGTTCTCGCGATGGAAAAGAGGGTTTGCTGAAGATTCTTCTGAAGCCGTGAGAATTTGACGTGGCTCCATGGGTTTGCATTATTTTTGGAACGGAGGAACCGCTCTTTATTTTGAAGTCGTTGATTCGATCCATTCGAAACAACGTGCCTCACGATTTTTGCGGACCTTGCCTGCACGGTCTACCATTGAGTTGGGATTTTAAAGGAGAGTCAGGGCTAGTTTCTGGATCGCGGCTCAGACGGCGGCGGGTATAAAATTGAGCGCTACGGAGCTAATTTAATTTTCAAAGCGATTCGGTTGAAGCCGAATCGCTTTAGTTTGATTAAAAAGACCGAAAAAAGGGCTCAAATCCTTGACAGCGGGGCGTTGATCCCTATTTTGCCGCTCCGCGAACAAAGCACTCGTAGCTCAATTGGATAGAGCGCCTGACTACGAATCAGGAGGTTAGGGGTTCGACTCCCTTCGAGTGTGCCATTCGCCTTTTTTTTCTCCGCAGTGGATTGGAAATAGGGGAGGTGCTTTATGAGCGGCGAAACAAGCAGGTCAGCGCCCCGCATTGCTCGTTTCTTTCCAGTGGGGCACCTGTCGGCTGGACGATAAACCAAACTAACCAAACCCTAACCATACAGTTATGAGTGAAACCGCAGTAGCGGAGTCCTCGAATGCAGAGCTTATCGCTCTCATCGACGAGCACTTCCGTGAATTTAAAGAAGGATCGATTGTCAACGGCACGATTCTTGACATCCGCCCCCAAGTCGTCGTTGTCGACATTGGATATAAATCAGAAGGGGCCATCCCGGTCTCCGAGTTCGAAGATGAAGAGATCGAGGTCGGTGACGAAGTAGAAGTTCTCCTTGAGCGTCTCGAAGATGATGAAGGACTTATCGTCCTCTCCAAAGAGAAGGCTGCCCATAAGCAGAACTGGGAAAAGATCATGAAAGTTTACGAGGACGGTGGACTCGTGAAAGGAAAAGTCAAAGGCGCTGTCAAAGGTGGCCTGATCGTGAACGTCGGAGTCGAGGCATTCCTTCCTGGTTCACAGGTCGACATCATTCCTCCCCGCGACTTGCAAGAGTATGTGGGCAACATCTACGAATTCAAAATCGTTAAAGTTAACGACGACCGCAAGAATCTCGTCATCTCCCGCCGGGAAGTGATCGAAGCCGAGCGTGCCGAGCTTCGCCAGAAGTTCCTTCAGACTGTTACCGTTGGTGACAAGGTTGAGGGACAGGTTAAGAACATCACCGACTTTGGTGCGTTCGTCGACCTTCAGGGCATGGACGGACTCCTTCACATCACCGATATGAGCTGGGGCCGCATTGCACATCCTTCCGAGATGCTCCGCATCGGCCAGACTCTCGAGGTTCAGATTCTCGAAGTCGACCGCGAGAAAGAGCGCGTCTCACTGGGTCTCAAGCAAATGACCGACAACCCATGGCAGGACATCGAAGCCCGCTTCCCAATGGGAGCCGAGGTTTCCGGAAAAGTCACCAAGCTTCTTCCATACGGTGCCTTCATCGAAATCGAAAAGGGTGTCGAAGGTCTCGTTCACGTTTCCGAGCTTTCCTGGGTCAAGCGCATCACGCGCCCCAGCGATGTGCTTGAACTTGATCAAGAGATCACCGCAGTCGTATTGGGAATCAGCACCGAGGAGCAGAAAATCTCCCTCGGTGTTCGCCAACTCGAAGAGAACCCATGGTCCGAGATCGAAGCCCGTTACCCAATTGGCAAAGAGATCAAGGGCGAGGTGCGCAACCTCACTGCTTACGGTGCATTCGTAGGCCTCGAGGAAGGTATCGACGGGATGATCCACGTGTCCGATCTTTCTTGGACCCGCAAGATCAACCATCCTTCCGAAATGCTCAAGAAGGGCGAGGAAGTCGAAGCGGTTGTGCTTTCCATCGACAAGGAGAACCAGCGTGTTTCCCTCGGTATCAAGCAACTTGATAACGATCCATGGTCCGACATCGACTCCAAGTTCAAGGTGGGCGACAAGGTCACCGGAACGGTTGCCAAGATCGCTTCCTTCGGAGCCTTCGTCAGCCTCGACGGCGACATTGACGGACTTATCCACATCTCCCAGCTCAGCGAAGAGCACGTGGAGCGCGTCAAGGACATCCTCAAGGTGGCCGACGAAGTGGAAGCCCGCGTGATCAAGGTCGACAAGATTGAGCGCCGTATCGGTCTCTCCATCAAGGCGGTTGCTTACACCGAAGACCAGCTCCAGAAAGAGAGCCAGTCCTTCGAGACCCTCCGTCCATCCAGCGACCTTGTTGGTCTGGAGCAAGCGTTCAACCTTGCGACCACCAAAGAAGAGTCCGAGGAGTGGAGCCCCTCCGAGGACTAGTCCTCGCGGATTAACAAAAACCTTCAAAGCCGCTTCGGGAAACCGAAGCGGCTTTTTTGTGGGGCTTGAGTTTTAACGCCAGCAACGTTCCTTCCTTCAGCCCAGGTTTGCCGAAGTGAAAAGGAGGCTACCCCGGAACTCTCGTCCGGATGAATCTCTAGCCCGGAGGGCTTTTGTCCATTGTTACACGGCCGATGAATGGTGAGAGCGCGATACCGTGGTGTTGGGGAGCTCTTATTGACGGCAACCCAGGGTAGGCATTACCAACCCTGGGCTGAAAGGCGTGACACCTTTGTGATCGGATCCGCCTACGATTTGTGATCGTGGATCCACTGATGAACGTGCTTTGACCAGAGCTGATACCCTTTCTCGCTCAAGTGGAGGCCGTCTTTGACAAAGAGATCATTCATTGGCTTGCCGTCTTTGCCGAGCATGGTTGGGGGAATAGGGAGGTAATGAAGTTTAGGATTAGCCTCGGTGATTTTTTTGATGGCCTGATTCGCCTTGTTCATTTTTGGCCAGAGATTCCACCGCTTGAGACTGGGCTTAATTGGGACGAAGACGATGTCGGTTTTTGGGAGTGCCTTGTGAACTTTAGCGACGAATTTTTGAAAGTCGGCGGTGACGATCTCGGCGGTCTTGCCGTTGCTGATGTCATTGTCGCCGGCGTAGAGAAAAACGACCTTGGGCTGGCAGGGGATGAGGATGCGGTCGGCGTAGAAGAGAGAGTCTTCCAGTTCAGAGCCTCCAAAACCGCGGTTGATGGTAGTATGCTCCGGGAAGTATTTTTTAAGATCCCACATGCGGGCGCTCGATGATCCGATAAAGAGATAGGCTCCTTTGGGTGGCGGGCTCTTTTTGTCAGTGGCTTCAAACTTCGCTATGTCCTTTTTCCACTTTGCGGGACCGCCGGAGAGAGGCGTAAGGAGAATGAGGAACAGGGAAAGATACTTCATCCCTGCCGACTACGCGGAGTAGCCGGTGAATATTTCGGTTTTAGGATTTCGAGTCCCAAGCGGGGCGATCATGCATAACCTAAGGGCGGTGGTCGTAAACTCCCGTTGCCCTGGGCCTCGATAGTTGGCCCCGTTGGGACCTTTTACGAGAGGAGGTGAGCCCCCAGAGCCGGACGGGTGGCGAAGATGAGCGGCGTGATGCCGGTTTTTTCGAGGTAGCGCTGGTGCAGAGTCTCGGCGATTTTCGAGGTGTCTTGAGTGCGGCAGAGGGTAACGGTTGAGCCCCCGAAGCCTCCGCCGGTCATGCGGGCGCCGAGGACGCCGCCTTCGAAGCCGATTTCGTTGGCAATCTCTACCATGAGGTCGAGTTCGTCACAGGAGACTTCGAAGTCATGATTAAGGGAGCGGTGGGAGCCGGCCATGAGAGGACCGATTTTAGAAAAGTCATTGTTCTTGAAGCTTTCCACAGCTTCAATGGTGCGCGCGATTTCACTGACGACGTGTCGGGCGCGGCGGAACATGACGTTGCCCATTTCCTTTTCGTGAATGAGAACATCGTCCATGGTGACATCTCGCCAGCTCTTCTTTCCGATCATGGCGAGAGCATCTTCGGTGGCTTTGCGGCGGGCGGCGTAGCCTCCATCGGAGAGGTCATGGGAGACATTGGTGTTTGCGACGACGATTGAGAGGCTGGGATCAGAGAAGGGAACGAGCTCCGAATTTCCCGAGCGGCAATCGATAAGGATGAGGTGGTTCTCCTTCCCGTAGGCCGAGGCAAACTGGTCCATGATGCCACAGGGGACTTTCGCAAAGTCGTGCTCGGCTTTTTGAGCAAGGAGGGCTTTGTCACGGGTCGCGAGGACAGTATCGACGAGACCTTCGAGAAGCGTGGCAAAAGAACATTCAAGCGCGGCGGAGGACGAGAGTCCGGCGCCAAGGGGAACTGACGAGACGATGCAGGCATCGAATCCTGGAATGCGGTAGTTGAGGTCCTGAAATCCTTTGATGACGCCGCGGAGGTAGTTGGACCATTTCACGTCGGAGATCGCCTGCTCTGTGGAGAGGTCAATCTCGACGGTTTCTTGTCCTTCGCTTGCGATGCGAGCGATATGGCTGTCGTTTGGTCGGGCCGCGAAGACGACGTAGCGCTCGATGGCCAGGGGTAGGACAAAGCCGTCGCAGTAATCAATATGCTCGCCGATGAGGTTGACTCGCCCGGGAGCCGCAGCAACGAGGCTGGCCTCGACCTTCAGCTTGTCCTGAAGACTTTTCCGGGCGTCGGCAGCGAGATCGTTGAGAGCTTGATTTGGATTAAGCATAAATGGAACACTGGTATTCATAGCGATTTGGAGAAAAGGGGGCAAGGCCGCGTAAAAAAAAGCCCCGCTCGTGAAGAATCACGGCGGGGCGGATGGGATTGAGCAAAGTAATCAGCGTTACTTGGCGAACGCGGCATAGAAGGCAAATACTAAAATCACGGAGGCGGCACTCGCCCACCTGACACCCTTCCATGGCGTCATATCGATGGTGTTCCGCGTTTCGATTTTCCATGGTTCGGAGCGTGGGGAGATTTTGGCCATGACGAGTAGGTAGCTAACGAGTAAGGCGAAAACGATTCCCATGTAGTGGAAGTTGTGGATGCCAAGATCCTTAATTCCTTGTTTTATTGGAGCAACAAATGCTCCGAGGGAAATGAGAATGATGCCAGCGATCATGGCAGTTGAAGCGGCTTTGGCTGGAACGTTTCGATTAAGTAATCCAACGAGGACGACAGAGAAGATGGGAATGAAATAGATCGCATTCATATCTTGCAAATAGGTAAAGATGGTCTCTTGAGAAGCGAGAATTGGCGCGCCAATCATCGCTGCGATGGCGATAACGACCACGAAGCGCTTAGCCGCTTTCACAGTTTGTTCTTCGGTTCCTTCGGGATTAATTTTGTGCTTGTAAAGTCCGATGCTGAAGAGAGCCGAAGTGGAATTGAGAGCGGCATTGAATGAGCTAAGAATTGCTCCAACCATGACCGCTGAAAAGAATCCGGTGAGGTATGGCGGTAAGAGACGTGAAACCAAGGTGCCGTAGGCGTCATCGGGCTTGATCCCTTCGGCAGAATAGAGGTGATAAGCAACCAGGCCAGGAAGGACAAGATAGAGCGGTCCGAGCAGTTTGAGCCCACCGGTGAGAAGAACACCTTTTTGTCCCTCAGCAAGGCTGCTTGCTCCAAAAGTTCGCTGAATGATTTGTTGATTGGTGCACCAGTAGAAGAGGTTCAAAAGTGCGACTCCCGTGAAGAGAGTTGAAAATGGAACGGAGACATCAACTCCCTCGGCTCCGGTTGAATCCATGTGTTCGGGATGGGTTTCATTAAGAGCTGTCCACCCAGCTCCGATTCCTTCTCCTCCGCCCATTGCATTGAGGGCAAACCAGGCGATCATGATTCCTCCGATGAGTAGCCCAATTCCATTAATGGTATCCAGGACAGCAAGCGAGCGGAGCCCTCCGAATCGCGAGTAAAGCAATCCAAGAATCCCGATGAGCACACAGGTTAATTGAAGGAGGGTCGTGCTGTTTTCGATTCCAGTCAGGGTCGCTAGATCCATCATGTTGATGAGACCTTTGGCACCTGTGTAGAGAATCAGTGGAATCAGGATAAGCGCATAAGCAAATAGGAAGATTGTATTGGCAATAGATTGGGTTCGCTTATCGTAGCGTAACTCCAAAAATTGGGGAACAGTGGTGATTCCGGTTTGAAGGAACTTAGGTAGGAAATAAATTGCCATCAGGACCAAGGCTACAACGGCGTTTACTTCCCAGGCCATTACGCTGAGACCGTGTTTGAAAGCGGCGCCATTGAGACCGACCATTTGTTCGGTCGAAAGGTTCGTGAGTAGGAGAGAGCCTGCAATGATTGGATAAGTGAGGCTTCGGCCTCCGAGGAAAAATCCATCGGAAGTGGATTTCTCGTCCTTGCGGGTAATTCGCCAAGTGAGGAAACCGGCGAAAGCGGTGAAGAAGATGAAGGAGATTACGGTGAGAAACATACCTGAATTTGAGTTGCTTGTGGTCTCTGCTAATCGCAGATGAGAGATATTAGGTAGGCTGTTGAGAGCTGAGAAGGACTTTTTTTGGAGGAACTGGGCCAAAAAGATATCCGGGGCTCCCTTGCCTTCCACCCCGCGATCACATCGAATAGCCCTTGGAGGTTCCGTGAGTTCACGGAACAAAAGAACCGCGCGAGGTCATGACCTCGCGCGGTTTTCATAATTGTTAGGACTCCTAAAATGGAATGTCGTCGTCGGTGGGCTCTGCTTCGTTGTCAAAGGAGTTGTCAAAGGCTCCCGGAGGAGGATCTTCCTGGCTGTCGCCATTTCCACCACCACCACCACCGCCGCCTTCGATTTTCCAGGCGTTCAGGTTGACGTAATAGCGACCCTTGTATTCGTTACCACGGACGTCGAAGGTGACTTTGAGATCGTCGCCGATGCTGACTTGGTCAAGCTGGTTGATCTTATCGCGGACAACCTCAAATTTGACCATCTGAGGGTATTTGCCGTCGGGGATTTCGATGACGAATTCACGCTTGGTGAATCCGCTGGCGAAGGTTTGGAGGTCTTCAAGAACTTTGAGCGTTCCGGTGAGTTCGAATGAATTAGCCATGGTGTGTTTCGTTGGTTATTTGTGGTGACGTCGAATGGTGAAGTTTTCCTGCTCCCAGATCAGCTCTGATTTTGGGAAGTGGTCTTCATATTCGGGAAAGTAAGTATCGCCGGGATATTCCTCGTTGATGTGGGTGATATAAATGTCGTCGAGGATGGGCATGAAGAACTTGTAGATTTCGGCTCCTCCAATGATGAAGGCTTGTTGGTCGATCAGTTGGAACTCCCGGAGCTCCTTCGGGTGGTGGATCGTCTCTGCACCGTCGGCGTGGTAAGCAGGGTTGTGAGTCAGGATGATGTTCTGACGTTTGGGAAGAGGGCGCCCGATGGATTCAAAAGTCTTGCGACCCATGACGATGGGATGCCCCAAGGTTTGTTTTTTGAAGAATTTCAAGTCGTCAGGGAGATGCCAGGGGAGGTCTCCGTTGGCTCCGATCACGCGATCGGGAGTCATGGCAACAATGGCAGATAATTTCATACAGCGACGGCAGCTTTGATGTGAGGATGGGCCTCGTAATCCACGAGTTCGAAGTCATCGAACGTAAAATCGTCAATCCCCGTGATTTCTGGATTGATCTTCATGGTGGGGAGAGAATTTGGGGATCGGACAAGTTGCTCGCGGGCCTGATCGAGGTGGTTCGAATACAGGTGGAGGTCGCCGAAGGTGTGGACGAAATCCCGCGCCTCATAACCACAGACCTGCGCGATCATGAGGGTGAGTAGGGCGTAGGAAGCTATGTTAAAAGGAACCCCTAGGAAGAGGTCGGCACTGCGTTGATATAGTTGGCAGCTCAGGCCGGGTCGCTCGGAATCGGGATCGTGAACGTAGAATTGAAACAGGAGGTGACAGGGCGGCAGGGCCATTTCATCAACCTTGCCGACGTTCCAGGCTGAGACGAGGTGGCGGCGGGAAGTGGGGTTATTTTTCAGGCCGTCGATGAGTTGCGCGATTTGGTCGATGGTTTCGCCATTGTCCTTTGCCCATGAACGCCATTGTTGGCCGTAAACCGGGCCGAGGTCGCCGTTTTCGTCGGCCCATTCGTCCCAAATGCGAACTTTATTCTCCTTGAGGTAGCCGATGTTGGTCTCGCCTTTGAGAAACCAGAGGAGCTCGTGAATGATCGAGCGGAGATGCAACTTCTTGGTGGTCAGGCAGGGGAAGCCTTTGCGGAGGTCGTAGCGCGCCTGGCGACCAAAAACACTGAGGGTGCCGGTGCCGGTGCGGTCTCCACGCTCTTCGCCGTTCTCAAGAACGTCGGTGAGAAGGTCGAGATAAGTTTGCATGACAGGAATGAAGCGCAAACGCGACTCGCTGGCTAGCGGATTAGTCGTTTCTTGTCGGTCGACGACGATTTTCTTTCTTGCGTCCGTGCTGGCGCTTCTTTTCGACGTTGCGAGCACGGGCCCGGGCCCCCTGGCGGCGTTTCCGTCGGCGGATTTTTTCGCGGGCCTGCTGGCGTTCGGAGCGACGGCCGAGTTGGATGTTCTCGAGCTGCTGGCAGATATCGACTCGGGCGAGGTAGCGGTTCATTTCTCGCGAGCGGTCGCGCTGGCATTTGATCTCCAGTTTGGTCGGGAGATGCTGGAGATAGACGCAGGAGCTGGTCTTGTTGATTTTCTGTCCGCCGCTGCCGGTGCCGCGGATGAATTTCTCGAGTAAGTCGCCCTCATGGATCTCGAGCTTGGCCATGCGCTCCTGCAGCGCGGCTTTTTTCTCGGCCGAGATCATCGCTTCTTCATGGCGGCGAGGTAGGCTTTGACCGCCTCGGTGGTTTGTCCGGCAAGATCTGCCCGTGGGGTGGCAAAAGGAGGCACGAACCATGGGTAGGCCCCGGTGACGTCGGTGATGACGGCAATTTCTCCATCGCAGTTTCCCTCGCCACAGCCAATCCCGATCGTAGGGATGTCGAGTTGGTCGGTGAGCTGGCGGGAGGCGTTTGGGATGACGCTTTCGAGGACGATGCCAAAGCAGCCCGCTTCCTGAAGCGCCAGAGCGCCTTCGAGGAGGGCTTCGATTTCGAGATCGGATTTTCCCTTCTTCTTATAGCCGCCCTCTTCCTTGACCCGCTGGGGGAGCATGCCGAGATGGCCCATGACGGGAATCCCGTCGTCGACGATGGCTTTCACCTTATCGGCTTGGCGCAGGCCGCCTTCCAGTTTGACGGCATGGGCTCCGGCTTCCACGAGTTTAGCAGCATTAGCACGGGCTTCCTCGACGG
>JAKMEV010000129.1:0-4438 GCA_022425785.1 Akkermansiaceae bacterium
GATCGTCTACTCCGTGGATGGAAAGGAAGAGTGGCGCAAAAACCTCATCGAGAAAGGTGCCAATTATTTCGCGTTTCAATGGACCTTCTCTACCAGCCCTATCCTCTCGGGCGATAATCTCATCATGCAGATTTTGCAACGCGATGTTCATTTCGACTACGGCGGGGTGTCACGCGGTCCTGAGGGAGCGAAAAAGATTTCGTCCTATCTTGTTGCCTTCGATTTTGCGACCGGAAAGCAACGCTGGAAGGTTGATCGTCCGGGCGATGCGGTGGCCGAATCGCTCGAAGCTTTTACCAGTCCGGTTCTGAGTCGGACTGCCGATGACGGGGGAGACCTTCAGCTTCTTGTGGCCGGGGGCGATGTTCTTACCGGTCACGACCCCACCAACGGCAGAGAGCTCTGGCGTTGGGGCACTTGGAATCCAAAGAAGATTGGGCACTGGCGTCTTGTTCCTTCTCCGGTCGCGGGGAGTGGAGTCGCTTTAGCCTGTGCTCCCAAGAAGAGCCCAGTCTATGCCGTCGATATGAAGACCGGCAAGTTGTTGTGGAAAAGCAAGGACCCCGAAGTGTCTTCCGATGTCTGCACTCCGCTCTACCACAATGGCCACTTCTACGTCCTCAACGGGGAGTATAAGGATAAGCGAATCTCCTGTATCGAACCAAAAACCGGCAAAGTTCTCTGGACCGGCACGATTGGAACCCGGGCCAAAATCGAAGCGTCACCAACCCTTGGCGACGGGAAGATTTACTTTCAGGATCACAATGGAAAAGTCTTTGTGGTCGCTGCGGATCCCAAGAAGTTTTCCCTTCTGCATCAGGTTGAATTTGGCGATCGCACCGTGCGTGACCAGCGTTGTAGTCTCGCCCTGGCGAACAACCGGGTATTCCTCCGCAGCCAGAAGACGCTCTACTGCTTTGGGGAGTAGTGGATCGCCGCCGATGGATGGAGGAAAAAGGGGGATCATCTGCATTAGCTCACCGAGCTAACGCAGACGGTTTCAAAGCTAACGCGAACGGCGTGACAAGAGCTCGCTATTCCTCAGCAACACGGACTCGATAGAAGTATTTTTCGTTACCTGAAGCTGCTCCGAAGTCAGTAAACGATTGAGTCTCGGACTCAGCCTCCAGAAAATCTTCGATTTCCAGCCATCCGCCGGGCTGTCCGGTGGGAAGCAGCGATGTGCTGCGCTCGACAACATAGACTTCTCCGACCCTGGCTTGGAAGCTGAAGGTCACGTTGTCGTTTGTCGGATCTACCGCGATTTCCGTGATGACAAGGTCACGAATAGCTCCAGGGGTGATATCTAGTTTTGCATAGTCCAGATTGGCCCAACGTGCGCTGCCGGTGCTTTGGCCCTTAACTTCAACATAATGGTCAAAGCCCGGTCCGAGCTCGGCCACGCCGCCCAAATCATCGAGAGTGAAGTCCCAGCTTTGCGCGGCAGCTAGATTGTCATCGGTGTGAGGCTGCATGTCTCCAATTTGCTGTCCATCGACGAAGAAGGTCAGGTCGAATCCAGAGACTTCTGGAGCGCTGTCATCATCAAGGCTGTAGTAATCGATGGTGAAAGTGAAAGCGTCGTTTGGACCAACAGTATCCGGCACATTGAAGTGCCAGCGCATATTGGGATCACCAGTGGTCAATGCCCTATCATAGTAGCGCTCATTGGCTGCCACGATACCGACGGGAGTGTAATCGCCGCCATCGACAACAGTGTTGTAAACACCTGCAAAGTAGAAATCGTCATCGATATCACGTTCACCACCACTTGGTCCACCGATATTTGCCGGGTTGCCAGGAAGATCTTGGGTGCCGTTTTCTTGGACCCCCGAAACGAAGAAATCGGTTCCATTGAAGAAAGCAGCATCGTCGAAGGTATTGTCGCCCTCTCCGTCCTGTCCGTCATCGTCAGTGCCCACGAACCATAAAGTCCCCTCATCGTTGAAAGGTATGAAAATCTTGGCCGCAAGGAAGACAACCTGGGTCACTTCGGTGGTGTCGTTGGATGTCACTGTTAAAGTGGCGGAAACGCTCTGCTCGATCGCGCCGGGGGTGAGGGTAACCTCGATTTGCGTATCCGCCCCCGGGGCCACGGTGATCGGGAGGGCTGGTGCATTAGTGATGGAGAAGAGGTCGGCATTGTCACCCCCAAGCGTAAGTTCAGTGATGACGAGATCCTGTGTGAGTCCGGTATTCGAAATAACGATGGTTTCGGTGGATGCTGCGCTTTCTATGGGAAAATCACCAAAGTTGACCGCTGTCTCTGCTGCGATGTTCGGGTCATCTTCGACGATGGGATCAGACGAGACTTCCAGTTGCACATAGTCTAAACTGGCCCAGCGGGCGCTGCCGGTCGGGGTGCTCCTCACTTCAACGTAATGATCAAATCCTTCACCAATCTGCTCGACGCCACCCAAGTCATCCAGATCAAAGTTCCAGCTTTGTGCTGATGAGAGAGCAACATCCAAATGAGGCTGCATCTCTCCGATTTGTGTCCCGTTCACCCAGAATGTGAGATCGTAGCTTGAGACGTCTGCGGGGGTTGCTTCGTTCATATTGTGGAAGTCAATCGTGAAGGTAAAGTTGTCACCTTCTGCCACGGTGTCAGGGAGATTGAAATGCCAGCGCATATTTGGATCGTTGGCGGTGAGAGCTCGGTCATAAAAGGACTCATTTACCAAAACCTCACCGACGGGAGTGTAAGCGCCCCCATCGACAACACTGTTGTAAACACCCGCGAAATAGTAATCATCATCAACGTCACGCGCAGCATCATCGTCTAATCCGCCAGTATTCGCCGGATTACCGGGGAGATCCTGGAGAGTAGTTTCACGAACGCCTGAGACGTTGAAAGCCACCCCGTCGAAAGTGGCGGAATCATTCAATCCGTCTGCAGGATCACCATTTCCGTCTTGGGTCTGATCATCTGCCCCAATGTTCCAGAGAACTGCCGCCTTGGCGGGAATCACCAGGAGTCCAAGAATTGCATATAGTTTCATAGTCATAGGACCTGTGATGAAAGCGCAAAATGACGATGAAGCAACGAGAAATTAAAGAAGTTTCGGTTTTTTGAATTGAACGTTGTAGTGAAAATCCAAAATTGCTTCCCTAAGGATGATGAAGCTGGGTATTTCGATCATTATGTCCGCGATCATCGTGATCGGAGTGACCTTTTTCTTGTTAAGAGAAGGCTACCGTGAGGATCTCTCTGGTAATCAGGTCTCCGGGCGAATTTCTGGTCTTGTCGCGAGTGAGGAGCTGATCCTGGACCTCACAAAGGAGCTCAAAGGCATTACCCGGGATCTGCAGAATTTCAGCGAACCAACTTTTGGTTCAGATTCCTTAAAAAAACTGACTTCCGAGTGGGCCGACGGAGTGGATTATTTTGATAGCGCCTCTCTGAAGATCGTGAAGGGGGAGTTTTTGTCAGATAGTCAGGACGATTATGTGGCTGAAGTCGTATTTCATGCGGTGGCCCGGACCCAGAGTGAAAAGTGGAGGGAGCGCGACTCTTCTTATCGGGTCCGTTGGTCCAGAAAAGAGGGGAGATATGAAATGGGCAATTGGACCCTGATCCGGGAAGTCGATGAGCCGGAAATCTCCCGGAAATATTTTCGTGACCGTTTGGTCGAAGCACTGCCAGATCTCCCGACACGTCGGTTGCTCGCTCAATCCTCACATCGGAAGGCATTGAGTTACTACTACAGCACCAATAAAACAAGGGCACCCTCGCAAGACTTTGAACCCATTGCGATGGGCTTTAAACCTGCGGTCTCAATAGTCGACGTCGATGGCGACGGTTGGGACGATGTGTATCTCATGGTCCGTCTTGGAAAAAATTTGTTTCTGCACAATCAAGGTGACGGAACTTTTGTGGAAAAGGCTTCTGCGCTTGAGCTTTCATTACCGGGTAAATCAACCTGTGGAATCTTTGCGGATTTTGACAATGACGGGGATCCTGATCTCATGCTCGGAAGAAGTATTGAGCGAATGACGTATCTCGAGAATGTCGAAGGTCGGTTTCGGGTCGTCGAACAGGAAAAGACGGAGCTTCCTTTTTTAGCAACTTCTCTCGCTGCGGCAGATTACGACGGAGATGGTTTGCTTGATCTTTACGTCACGACCTACCGTCGCGGGAATCTGACCGGAGGAATTCCCGGCTTTGCGGGGGAGCAAGGGACGGATTGGTGTTCCAAATACCTGCCAGCTGTGGAGGCCAGGATGTTCCGAAAAAAGTATCAAGAATCTCGTCGGGAATCCCATGGGGGTTACCTGAATCAAACGGGACCTCCTAATTGGCTTCTCAAGAATATGGGGAACGGGCAATTCGAAAGAGTCCATGCTGACGCCTCAATCAGCAGCTGGAAAAATTCCCTTCAAGGGACGTGGGGGGATTTTGATGAAGATGGAGATCCTGATCTTGCGGTGGCAAACG
>JAKMEV010000136.1:0-8079 GCA_022425785.1 Akkermansiaceae bacterium
GATCGTCGAGAAGGCCAATAAGATTAAACTGACTCATCTCGTGGTGCCTTACCTCCATGGCAAGGACCGCAAGAATCTCGATGGCTACAAGCGGGTTGCCGGGAATTTGAATAAGGCCGCCGTGATCGCGCAGAAGGCCGGGATTCAGTTGGCCTACCACAATCATTCGTTCGAATACCAGCCGATGGGTGGTTCAAATGGCTTTGAAGTGTTCATCAAGGAATTCGCTCCGGAGATGAAGTTCGAGCTCGATGTCTTCTGGGTGAAGGCAGGAGGTGTGGATCCGGTGGGTTTGATTAAGAAATTGAGCGGGCGGGTTTCCCAACTGCATCTGAAGGATCTCAAGGCGGGGGTGAAGCTTCCGATATACGGAGGGATGCCGAAGGAGGCCTTCAAGGAACTGGGCAATGGCATGATTCCGATGGAGCCCATCATTGAGGCCGGTAAGGCTGCCGGAGTGGCGCATTGCCACGTGGAGCAGGATCACTCACCCAATCCGCTTGCGAGTATCAAGGAGAGTGTCGCATATTTGAAGGGCCTGTAGAGGTGAAATAGAGAACCCGGGCATTCGAAAGCCCGGGCTCATGGCTTCATAGTTTGCCTTCTTCCGAAGGCAAACCGATGAGTTTCGGAAGGTCCCCCGCGATCCTTAGCGGAAGAGGAAATCAGGGGATGAATTTCAGTTCTCGTCAGATTTAAGAGGGCGCGGTAGAACTCGCTGATGAGACGATTTTTTCTCCCTCAAGCGCTGTGCCTATTACTACTCACCTCGCTTCATGCCCAGGATGCGGGGGCCTTTGATATTCCGAAAACCGACGAAGGCCTGCCGGGAGCGGGTCCGATCAGGCGATATGATTGGTTTCAAAAATTGTGGACAAGGAAGCGAAGCGCGTGGGCCAAGGAAGTGGATGTGAAGCAGGGCGCCTTGGTGTTTTTTGGTGATTCAATCACGCAGGGTTGGGGCGATAATATCGGCGGCGCTTTCGATGCCAAAGTGGCCAACCGGGGGATCAGCGGAGACACCACGCGCGGGATGTTGCTTCGTCTCAAGGAAGATGTTCTATCGCTCAAGCCATCGGGCGTGGTGATGTTGATGGGAACGAATGATCTGGAAGAAGGTGCCGAGCCAGCGGTGATCGCGGGAAATCTCAAGTTGATCATTGCGGAGCTAAAGGCGGCAAATAGCGAGATGCCAATTGTGCTCTGCAATGTCTTTCCGAGTCACGAATCAAAGAAGCGTCCGGCGAAGAAGATCAAGGAGATCAATAAGCTCTACGCGGCGGCGGTGAAGGGGGACCGGCAGATCACGGTGATCAATACCTGGGCCATGTTTGCGAATGAAAAGGGGAATGCCCGCAAGGCCGAGTTCAACGATCTTCTTCACCCAAATAAAGTTGGTTATCAAATGTGGGGGAATACTTTGCGTCCGGTGTTGGAGACGCTCGATTTGGTGGGAGTTCCCCTCGATGACTTCAAACCCGAGCCGGGATATGAGATGTTATTCAACGGCAAGGATCTCACCGGCTGGGGATACCGTCAGAAAAAAACGCTGGAAAAGACGGATAACTTTGATGGGAAGATCGACAGTAAGGAGCATCGCTACCTCGCGAAGCATGGTCGCTTGATCGTGACTACTCCACCGGAAGGCCGGGCCTTTACGCAGCTTTGGACGCATCAGGAATTTGGAAGCGACTTTACTCTGAAGCTGGAATTTCGTGCCAATGCGGAGGCGGATAGTGGTGTCTTTATTCGGAAGCCGCAGCTCCAATGCCGCGACTATTTGGTAGCCGGGCCGTATAAGGAGTTGAAGAAATACAAAGCAGGGGATTGGAATGAAATCGTCGTGGAAGTCACAGGCCGGGTGGCGCGCTGCACCTGCAATGGCGAAGTCCTTGAGGCGGAATTCAAGCTGCCACCGAGCGGACCGATCGGGCTCGAAGGTGACCGCGGGCAGATGGAATACCGTCGGATTCGGTTGAAGAAAAACTAGGGCTTCGCCCCAAAAGCAAAGTTTTCGGCTACTTTTTTAGGAGTTGGTGGTTGGCTTCGGCGAAAGCTTTGCCGATTTGGCCGAGGATTTTTGCGGAGCCTTTGTAATGGTAGTCGGCGTTGGTGATGCCAGTGAGGAGTTTTTCGTCGCGCTCGGTGAGAGTTTTTGCGGTGAACTTTTCAAGCTCTGCGGCTTGTTCCTTTTTAGAGAGTTGCCCCTTTTGGAGTTCCTTTTTCTTATTGTTGATGAGATTTCGCTTTTCGGCGGCGGCATCGAGTTCGGGGTCCCAGCTGTTCTCGGTAAGGACCGCGATGACGTTGCCTTTGAACTCAGGCATGGAAGCCGGAGCAGCCATGGCTTGGCGGAATCCATCGTGTGTTGATTTGTAGCGTTGTTGGTTCTTGCCGTAATCCTTGGTGGGGCCACCGGCTCCCATCACGCCGATAACAAAGGGCATTTTGGGCGCGGTAAGATCCTTGCGGACGTCGCGGATGAAGTGGGCGAGGACTTCGCTGTATTTATCGTATCCACCGGGCTGGCTGCGGTTGGGGTAGGTGCCGGAATCGACCATGTCGTTCCATCCTTGGAACCAGACGAAGCCCGCGAGCTCATAGCCGTCCTTGGCATTGTAGGCGGGATGCACTTTTCCGGGATCGGCGAGGGTCTTTTTGACGTGGTCCACCATGTATTTGTAGTAAACTCCGGCGGCTTCGTTGCGGGCTGCGAGCTCGGCTTTCACGTCCTTGTTTTGTTTCTTATATTTTTCGATTTGTTTGTCGTTGAATACGTAGGGCCCGGCGCTAGGAGGACGGAAGTTGGTGTTGATAGACTTGCCGCCCCAGGCGGTCTTGATGATGAGGATGGGTTCGTTGAGGAGCTTTTCCATGTAGATACCGAAGGTGAATTCGGGCCCGATTTTTTCGCCGTTTTGGGTCGGGTTTTTTCGTGATCCGAATCCTGCCGTGAGTGGACCGGTGCCGACGCCATTTACTTTTCCGCCGGTGAGGTAGGAGACGCGAACATTATCGAGAACGCGCGGGTTGCCGTCCTTGTCGCGCATTTCCTTGAGCATGGGCGCAGTCTTGGGATCCATTCCGATGTGATCGAAGGAAGAGATCTTGGCGTGACCTTCCATGTTGGATTGTCCGGCAAGAATGAAGACTTTGAGGGGTTTGGCGCAGGCGGCGGAGGCACAAAGAATGAGCGAAAGAAAAAGCGGTTTCATCTTCATGATCGTGGACTCTTGTAGATTTAAACCAATCAATAAATTGGCAATTCGGATTGCTCGCTCTAAAACCTTTTTATGAAGTTACTTCTCACCCTCATCCTCTTTCCGGCCATCGTGATGGCTCAAGCCAAGCCGAAGAAGAAAAAGAAATTCAGTCCCAAGCTCGGTGCCGGGGTGGCTGCGGATCGCTTGCATCCGCTCGTGAAATTGGAAAACGTGTATCCGCTCGATGAGGTGGAGTTGAAGATCTCCGCGATGGCGTTTCAAGGGGACGATCTCTTTGTCTCCGTATTTACGCCGGATCGGCAGAACAAGGCGCCCTTTAAGAAAGGGGAGATTTTCAAGGTGACCGGCTTGGTGGGGAACTCGGAGCGCGCGAAGATCAAAGCACACCGCCTGATGGGAGACCTCTACGAGCCCACGGCGATCGCGGTTTTCGAAGGGAAGATTTATGTGGGGGAGAAGGATAAGATTTCGCGTCTCGAGGACAAGAATGGCGACGGGGTATTCACGGTCGATGAAAAAGTTGTTCTCATGGATGGCATGTCGCAGCCGAATTTCCATACCTATACCGTGGGCTTTGAAACGATTAAGCGGAAGGGGGAGACCTACCTTGCGGGGAACTTCACGACCTCGATTCGTCTGGGTGGCTCGCGCGATTTGAATGTCACGGTGAATCCGAAGACGAAGCGGGGGTCGACTTTTTTGCTTGGCCCGATCACGGGGACGGAGAAGGCGTCGGAGGTGGACATTTCCTACTATGCCGGTGGATACCGGACCCCGAATGGCTTTGCGGTGGGCGACGAGAATGAAATCGTGGTGGTGGATAATCAGGGCGTGTTTAACCCCTCCAATGAATTTATCCGCCTGACCCAGGGTGGGTTTTACGGGCACTATTTACTTAAGAAGGGAAATACCAATATCGCGGCCTTTCAGCCTGAGAATGTCGATTCCAATACTGGTGGTTCGCGGTATCAGACTCCGGCGACGGTGCACCTGCCGCAGGGAATTGTGAATCGTTCGCCGACCCAGCCGATCAAGCTGAAGGGGTTGAGAGGCGCACTTTCGGTCTATAACGGCCAGTGGTTGATGGGCGAGTTGACCTTGGGTCGTCTCAATCGTGTCTTTCTCGAAGAAGTGGAAGGAGTTTGGCAGGGCGCGGTTTTTCTGCACTCCGGCGGACACGATGCGGAGGGGAAGAAAGGATTTACGGCAGGGCCGAACCGCATTGTGAAGGGGCCGGATGAAAAGTATTACCTCGGCCATATCGGGCATGGGGGACTCTGGCAATTTCTTCCCAAGCCCAATGAAGAGCCCAAGCCGCACTACGGATTACAGCGGCTGTCGTTTGTTTCAGATGTGCCAGCTGATTTCAACGAGATGGTGGCGATCCGGGATATGCCCGGTGGCCTGGAGATCGAGCTTTTTAGAGCGATCGATCAATCGCAGTTGGATGGGATTCAATTCGCGACCAAGCAATGGACCTATGTGCCGACCAATGGTTATGGCGGTCGTAATTTTGGTGAAGAGGGGCTTGAAATCACCAAGAAGGAATTGAGCAAAGATGGAAAAAGAATTCGCCTGACCATGCCTGGCATCCGTGACAACTCGCCACCATTTGTGACGCATCAGAAATATAGCAACGAGAATGTTGGCTGGGTCATCGAAGTGAAGTTGAAGAACCTGCAACTCTATAAAGACACCGGCTGGTATACCATGATTCGACACCAGGGCGGTAGCAACACCGAGCTCGTGGCAGTAGGTTTGGATGTGAAGAAGGACCCGATGAAGTATGCTCAGGCGCAATACAAAGCGATTTGCGCGGCCTGTCATACGCTTGATGGAAATCGCCTTGCCGGCCCGTCCTTCAAAGGACTTTTTGGAAAGAAGCAGACCGTGATTCGTGATGGCAAGAAAGTGACGGCCACGGTGGACGATGATTATCTTCTTCGTTCCATCGCCACTCCGCTGGCCGAGACCCCGGAAGGCTATCCGCCCGCGATGCCTGCGCTCAATCTTTCCGTGGCGGAGCAGAGGGCGCTCGTCGAGTGGATCAAGACCTTAAAGTAATACGGGTTTGCCGAGTCCGGTGGGATCGGCTAGAAGATCTTCATGGGGAAATTATTGCTGACGTGTCTTTTGGTCGGAGTGGTTGCGGGCCTAGCCGGGGCTTTGTGTGGCGTGGGCGGAGGCATCATCATGGTGCCCGCTTTCGTGCTGATGTTGGGAATGACTCAAAAGACCGCGGTGGCGACTTCGCTGGCGGTCGTAGTGGTGTCCGGACTTTCGGCGACGGCGAATAATGTCACCTCCAAATCTGATTTAATCGATTGGAAGATCGTTGGGATTACCGCCTTGGGTGCGGTCGTGGCTGCTTGGTATGGTTCGGATTTGATGAGGAGCTTGAGTAATCAACAGCTGACGAAGATCTTTGGAGTGCTCATGATCGTGGTGGGTGCGAGAATGCTCATCATGAAGTGATCGGGGGCTGACAAATCGGAAACCTGCCCTATTTTCCCGCCGTGGATTCCATTACACAAGCTGCCTTGGGTGGCGTCGTTGGCGAGCTTGTTCTTGGTCGTAAACTGGGTTGGAAGGGGATGGCTTGGGGGCTGTTTTTCGGGACTCTGCCGGATCTTGATATTATTGCCTATCCGTGGTTGGATGAGGTCGCGAGATTGAAATGGCATCGCGGGATTTCCCATTCGTTGCTCGTCATGATTGTGGCCAGCTTTGCTTTTGCGAAACCGCTGGAGCTGTTGCATCGCAAGAAAGGAGTTTCCGCGAGGCGGGCCGGGTGGTTTGTGTTTCTCGTTTGGAGCACCCATGTCTTGATCGATGTCTTCACGACTTATGGTACGCAGATCTACGAACCTTTTTCGGATCGCCGTGTTTCTCTTAACAACATGGCGATCATCGATCTCTTTTTCACCCTGCCATTGTTGTTCTGTCTGATGATTCGTCCGATCAGAGGCTTGGTGTATTTTTCAAAAAGAATCATCTGGGGAAGAAAGTGGTCTAAGGCGCGGGCGGAGTTTTCTGAATCTGATGAGATCGGGCTGTCACCCGAGATAGAGGAACTGGTGGAACAGAAACCCGAAATTGAACCGACGAGCCAACTATTGGCGAAGATCGGGATTTCGTTGAGCTGTCTCTATGTAGTCTTTAGTTTCGTGATGAAAGGTTGGGCCTACAGCCAGGTAAGCAGCCGAATAGAGGAAGAGATTCCGGGCGCGAAGATCGTGTCTGTTTCGCCAACCTTCGCGAACGTGATTTTGTGGCGGGCCTTGGTTGAGACTGAAAGGGGATACTGGGTGACTTATTGGTCACCTTTTGACCGGGAGCCCGGGACGTATGATTATTACGAGAAGAGACACGAGCTCGCGGAAGCTTTCGAGGGACAGGAATTATTCGGGGCATTGAAGTGGTTTGCGAGGGACCATTGGCTCGCTCGACGGGGGCCGGATGGGAAGGTCATTCTGGTCGATATGCGTTTCTCCGAGCACCGAGATCCGAGCCACGGTTACCAGATACCGGTCTTCCAGTGGCATCTCAGCTACGATGACGAGGGCAAGATGGTTGCGCCCTCCTATCGCCCCGGAAAGATGGATTACAAGGGGGCCTTGGGTTTGGTTCTGGAGCGTCTCTGGGGAAATCAGCGTCGTTGGGAAGAAATGAAGCCGTTTTGAGATTGGCAATCGCTAAATCGATGACTTAGAAATGGCCGTGGGGAGGATATTGGCCATAGGTGATGTGCATGGTTGTTTATCATCGTTGAAACAACTTGTAGATTGGGTGAAACCTAAAAAGGGGGACACCGTGGTCATGTTGGGTGATTACGTGGACCGGGGGCCGAATTCCAAGGGCGTGGTCGAATACCTCCTCGATTGGAAGCTGGAATCAGATTTGATTTTAATCAAAGGCAACCATGAGCAGATCATGGAAGAGGCCACGAAGTCTTCGGAGCACTTTGGATATTGGTGCGATGTCGGCGGTCTCGAGACAGTCATTTCCTATGGTGCCAAACTGGATAATGTTCCTAAAAAACACTGGGGCTTCATTAAAAACGGTCTGCCCTACTACGAAAGCGGTCACTGTATTTTTGTGCATGGAGGATTGGACCCCGATCTTCCCTTGGAGAAGCAGGACCCTGAGGAAATAGCCTGGCGTCGATTCCCCGATTCCCGACCCCATATGTCAGGCAAGCGGGTGATCTGCGGACACACCGTGCAACGTTCCGGCTATCCTAGCGACCTCGGTCACAGTATCTGCATTGATACCGGGGCCTGCCGTCCGGATGGCTGGCTGACCTGTCTTAATCCGATGACCCGTCGCTATTGGCAGGTGAATGAAAAAGGAAAAACCCGCGACGGGGTTTTGGATTCCTGAGGGGCTTGGCGTGAGACCAAAAATGAGCGGGAGATGGGCATAGCCTAATTCAGAGACCCTAAAGGTCGATGAGGTAATACGATGGTTTCAGCGGGAAAAAGAAGATTCGATTAGAGTTCTTTCATCAGGGCATCGACGGCTTCATCCATGGCCTTGCCGCGGGTATTCTTATATCGGATCACGCCTTTGGTATCGAGGATGTAGATCGTGGGCCAACCCCGGACGGCCCAATCGGTGGCGATGGGGCCACCGGTTTTTCCGCCGTCCCAAAATGAAGGCCAGGTGATTTCGTTTTCTTTGATGGCGGTTTTGTACCTTTTGGCAGAATCACTGTTCACACCGAGAATGGTGAAAGGCTTGTCTTTCATCCGCGCAACGAGCGACCGCTCGTGGGGATACATTGCTCTGCAGGGTCCTCACCAATCACCCCAAAAGTCGAGGACGACGATCTTCCCTCGATAGTCGGAAAGTT
>JAKMEV010000177.1:0-5094 GCA_022425785.1 Akkermansiaceae bacterium
CTCGGACTCTTCCGACGCCGGCGTTAAGCTTCCTTGCTTCTTTTACTTCCTCCGTTATCGCACGATGACGGAGGATTTTTTTTGCCCATCCTCAAGCTTGCCTAATCCTCAACCGCGGCCTAAAGAAACCCCTCAGCTATGGCTCTCATCGTTCAAAAATACGGCGGCACCTCCGTCGGCTCGATTGACCGCATTAGAAATGTCGCTCAACGCATCAAAGCGGAGCGCGATAAGGGCAATCAAGTCGTTGCCGTGATTTCGGCAATGGGCGGTGTGACCGACAAACTGATCAGCATGGCCAATGAGCTTGGTCAGGAACCTGCCGAACGCGAGCTTGACGTTCTCCTCTCTTCGGGAGAACAACAGTCCATTGCCCTTCTTTCCATCGCTCTGAACGAGGTCGGAGTCGACACTGTTTCTGCCACCGGACGGCAGGCCGGTATCCTCACCAGCGGCTCCCATACCCGCGGCCGCATCGAGGACATCAAGCCTGACCTCATCAACAATTATCTCGCCGCAGACAAAACCGTCGTGGTCGCCGGTTTCCAGGGCACCAACCCCGACGGATTAATCCACACCCTCGGCCGCGGCGGCTCCGACCTTTCAGCCATTGCCGTCGCTTCCGCCTTGAAAGCTGATCTTTGCCAAATTCTCACCGACGTCGATGGCGTCTATACCGCCGACCCCCGCGTCGTCCAAAAAGCACGGAAACTTCCGGAAATTTCCTACGACGAGCTCCTCGAACTCGCCTCGGTCGGCACCAAAGTCATGCAATCCCGCTCTGTCGAGTTTGCCAAAAAATACGGAGTGAAATTCGAAGTCCGCTCCTCTCTCAATGAAAACCCCGGGACGATAGTCACCGAAGAACACGAAGCCATGGAATCTGTAGTCATTCGAGGAGTCTCGATCGAGCGCTCCCAAGCCCGCGTCACCATCACCGGCATCCCCGACACTCCGGGCATGTCTGGAAAAATTCTCGGCTCCCTCGCCGAAGCAGAAATCAACATCGACATGATCGTCTCGAACATCGCCCATGATCGCCTCGCTCGTCATTCTTTCACGATGCATACCAACGACCTCGGGCGCGCACAGAGCGCCTTAAAAAAGGTTCTCGACGAGATTTCACCCGAAGCCGAAATCGAAACCGAAGCTGGCATCGCCAAACTTTCCTGCGTCGGTATCGGCATGCGTTCACACTCTGGAGTGGCGGCCAAGATGTTCGAATCCCTCGGCGAAGCCGGCATCAACATCGGCATGATTTCCACCTCGGAAATCAAGATCTCCGTCACGGTGGACGAAGGGGAGATAGAAGAGGCAGCGCGCGTTGTGCACACCGCCTTTAACCTGGACGATTAATTCCTAGCGTCCGCGCTTCTTAACCTGCAAGGGCGCTTTGAAATCGATATAGGAGATCCCCGCGGTATTTCCTTTCGCATCGAATGAACGCACCTTCATCGTTTTCACGGTATAACGCCCCTTGATATTCATCAGATCGGTGATTTCAAATTGCTTCAAAGCCAATCTCGACGGCTTGGGACCATAGCCGATCACCCGCATGAGCGCGCGCTGCTTTTTGGTGACCCACACACTGGTTTCCCGGTAGCGCCCGCTCCTACCCGGGTTGACTACATGAAGCCTCCAGCAGTCCTGCCCGTTAATCTTATCCTCACCTACGACGGTAGGATTCGGCCAATACAAAAACGACAGAGCGAGGTCCTCATAACTCACATCTGAGTTGGCAATGGGTGCGGCAATCTTGGCGGCTGGAAACTGTGCCCGCTTCCCTTCAACCAGCTGCTCCAGTTGCTGGCTGTTCTCCCCCAAACTCAGCAAAAAATACTCCTTCCCTCCATTCAGCGCGAACTGAATATTCTCCCCGCGAAGAAACATCGAGAGCGGGGTCTTGGTTCGCCCTTTGCGAATCGCACCATGCAAATCCTGCGAATCTTGCAAGACGGCCACTTGGCGGACGGACTCCATAATGGCTTCCCCTTCGTTGGCCAAAGACAGATTGGAAGCCGCGAAAATGAGGCTCAGAGTGAGGATTGCTTTCATGCTGTTTTTTTAACAGTTCACCCCGTAAGACGACAAGAGGAATTCATCCATTCAACGAAACTGAAGAAAGATTTTGTGAATAAGATGTGAAAGCCCCGTGAGTATCGCATTTTTTTTGAATTCTTGTGACTTGGGGCTTGCCGAAAGCCTCTACAATCCCGTTGCATTCAGTCCCGTCTTTTCACTTTCTTTTTAAATCATTCATGAGTCTTCGCAACCAGCTCTCGGAGCTTCTCTCCGACCTCCTTCCCATCAACCCGAAGGAGGCAGTCAAGGGAACGGAGCTTATTCGTCTTCTGAGGCTTAAACTGAGCGGAGAATACTCGGACGCCTCCCTGCGATATCACTTCTCGGTGATGTCCTGTGATCCCAGCTCCCCCATCGCGAAGGTGGAAAAAGGACAGGGCTACTATCGCCGTGGAGCCTCCATGCCCGAGCTTTCCCGCGTGCAGGGGATCGTTTCGATCTCCCAGCGAAACCTGGACGGCCTCGATGATCACAATGCGCTCGATCAGGCGATGCTGCGGCTTAATAAGTTCCGCGCCATCGTGCAGAAGTATGCCGAAACCAAGGGTCAGTTTACCTTTGAATTTCGTGAGTCCCTCTCGAAGGAAGCTCCTCTCGGCAACCTCTGGAAATTTCCTGAAATGGTAATGATCGATTGGGAGCACGGTGACTTCAGCGAGAACGGTCTTGAACTCGATCCGGCCCATCTCGCCCTAAAGCAAACCCTTGGACTTCCTCCATACCGCTTGTCCTCGGTGCGCATGCGTGTCGATACCAGCTACGATACCTTCCGCGAAGATCTCTTTCAGGCCATGAGCGCCTCGCTTTGGGCCAATGGCGGCGAACTTTATCTTGCCGACAGCATTGCCGATGAAAACCTCGCCGATCAAATCCGTCGTCTGGCTCTTCACCTCGGAATTGGTGTGACTAGCTTTGGTCTCTCCGCCGAAAACCTCGACGACCTTCCCCATCCTTCCCAGATCACCAATGCCATGGACCGGGAAACGGAAGCTCTCATGAGCCGGGTGAATATCGAACGTATTTCGGCTGGTGAATCCCGAACCCATTGCGGTTGGGAATCTCTCGAAGCCCTGCGACGTGATCACCCCGAGATCAACCAACTGCTCGCCTGGCTGGGCGGCTCACTGGAAAGTGGCATTGTGAAGCCCTTTAACACGGAGCGATAAGCGCCTTCGTTTTTTCCACCAGTTCGTCGGTTGATTTTTCTCCATCCAAGGGATGCAGCCATTGTTCACGGCGAAACCAATTGCGTTGTCGTTTGGCGTATTGCCGGGTCGAAATAGCGATCTTCTCCAGACACTCTTCACGGGTGCATTCTTCGGCCAAATAAGATTCAATTTCCTTCACGCCGATCGCTTGCCTTACGGTGTCGGCATTTTGCGGCAAGGCCCGCACTTCATCGATCGCACCCTGCTCAAGCATCAACGCAGTACGAAGTTGAATCCGCTCAGCCAAAACCTCCCGGTCCCAGGTTAAGACCACTCCCTTGAGATTAAGTTCGTCGAGTGAGACGTCAAAATTTCGGCGACGTTCCGAAGCCGTCCCATCGGTGAGGAGGCAGATCTCCAATGCTCGCGAAAGGTGGCGGTGATTGTTGCTGTTCTGCTTCACCTGTCGGGCCGCCTCCTCGGGGTCGAGCTCCTGAAGTCGACGAAGCAACTCTTCAACCGCGAGTTTATCCAACTCTGCTCGCAACACGGGATCAGCGGATGGAGCTTCGGATACTCCGTGCGTGAGAAATTTTAGATACAAACCGGAGCCACCAACGACAATTGGAAGCTTTCCCCTCGTTTGAATTTCTTCCATCACCGGCTTGGCCAATCCTGCATAGCGGGCCGCATCCATCTTTTCTTCCATCGATAGGAACCCAAAAAGATGATGTGGGACTTGCATCATCTCCCCGGCTGAGGGAGCGGCACTCAGAACTTCCAGCCCGCGATAAACCTGAAAGGCGTCGCCATTGACAATCTCGCCATCCAGAGCCTCCGCCAAAGACAGCGCCAGGGAGGTCTTTCCCGACGCCGTCGTTCCGCAAATGTAGAGAGGATCCCGTGGCATGTCCGGAGGATAAAAAAAACGGCCCGTCCGGAAAGCTCCGAACGGGCCGTTGTGAATTTTTAGCGATTAATCCTCCTTCTGCTCTTGAGCAGCAGGAGCTTCTTCCGCAAGGGCAGCGTCAACAACAGGTGCCTCTTCATCAGGTGCGGCCTCGGCAGCCGGTGCCTCTTCCGCAACTGGCGCAGCCTCTTCCACAGGTGCGGCATCCTCAACGGGAGCCTCCTCCACAGGAGCAGCTGCCGCAACTGGCGCAGCTTCTGTGACCGGGGCAGCTTCCTCAGTAGAAGCCGCTTCAGGAGCAGGCTCGGCAGCAGGTGCTTTTTCTCCAGAGCCGGAATTCGCCTCTCTGGCTTCATCCTCGCTCATATTGCCCTCATCGGCTGGTCCTTTGGACTTGGCTCCATTGACAATCAAGGTCCGTCCCATGAAGGGTTGGTCGTGGAGAATCTCCACGGCGCGCTTGGCTTCATCCACACGTGCCATTGTCACAAAGCCGTAACCTTTCGAACGATGCGTATTGCGGTTGTAGACGATATCAATGTTACGAACTGATCCAACTCCCTTGAAGAGGTCTTCCAGATCGTGCTCGGCAGCATCATAGGAAAGATTGCCCACATAGAGGCGTGAACTTTCTACCGATGAACTGTCCGGAGTTTCCCGTGGCTTTTTACGGCCCTGGGCATTTCTGACGTTACTCTTACGAGGTTCGCGTGGCTTGCGCTCTTTGCGTTCGTTTTTCCCATCGAACTTTTTGGCCGGACGACGCTGCTGGACCTGAGGCTCCTTGTAGAGGCCGATAGCTTTCAATATCTTCTGCCAAAAGGTCAGGGGCCTGGGTTTGGGCGCCTGACGGCGTCCTCCGCTGCGACGGCGGTTGTTGTTATTGTTACCGCCGTTGTTGTTTCCTCCTTCGCGATTCCCTTGGGAATTGTCGCGATTACGGTTGCGGTTGCG
>JAKMEV010000186.1:0-2541 GCA_022425785.1 Akkermansiaceae bacterium
AGTTGACCGGTGGCCCGAAACGTCAGGAGCCCACCTTCGACGCGCTCCACCTCGCTGGCCAAGAGATGAATGTTGAGCTGGGGATTTTCCTCCCCTTCGCATTCATCACGCACGACGAGATAGTCGCTCTTCTTATTCTTCACAAAAACAAGACTTCTCCGGTGAGTCAAAGGCGCGACTTTGCGCGTCGGGTAGCCACGACCGAATTCGTGATCACCGGGATCGATGGGACGCATGACCAGCGAATCCGACACCCGTTCGGACACCACGCAATCCGCGATTTCGGTGGTCTTGAAATGCAGCACCTTGGCTGAACTGGTGATCTCTTCCTGGGTCTTCACTTTTTCTTTTCGGCCGTTGTGATCAATCATGGCCCTCTTTCCGAAAGTGACGGTGTTGTGCAGTGCGGCATGATCACCGCGCGGGGTGTAGGAGCAATTATAGTCCAAGGAGATCGGAGTCCCGCCGGAATAAAAGTGATAGCTGTTTTCATCGTTGTGATAATGCCCACGGGCCCGACCGGCTTTGTAACTCAGGAAGCTTTCATCAGGCGTGCCAAAACCATCGCGCATGATCGCGCCGAACCCTTCGAAGCTTTCGCTCGACCAATCCATCTTCTCCACCGCCATCGGCTCGATGTCGTGATCGATGGCGAGAATATCTTCCATCAAGGATTCCTTGGCCTGCTTTCCGGCGCTTTCTTTTTTGCTCTCCTTGAGAAACCTCGCCGTCCCCATCAACTCGGAGGCGAAGGCCTGATCGCTCTCTTTGAAAAAGGAGGCCAGCTTGGCGAAACTAGAGGCATACAATCCGCTGTCCCAACGATGAGTGTCCCCAATGGGTGCTTCGTGACGTCGCTGAATACGAACATCGTAAGGTGTGATCAACTTGCGATGCCAACGCGCGTTGCCTTTCACAAGAGGGTTTTTGGCAATGACATTCCCGGCTCCGGTATTGAGCAAAACGCGCGCTATTCCCAGCTGCAGCTTCATGGCATAACCACTGTATCCCGGGCACTCCGCGCCCACGCCATCGGGAGCGAGGAAGACTTTTCCGATGTCTTCTTTGAAATTCTGAAAACCATAGTCGAGCCATTCATCGGCATGCGGATGATCCCGCAGAGCTCCACCCACAAACATCGCAGCCATATATTTATCGGTGTGGAAATTGGGATTGCCCGGACTCCATCCCTGCTGCCACCCGGGCCAGGCATCGAGATCGGTTGCGATGTATCCCATGGCGGCCTGGTCCGCGCCACCCAGCGGTTTGCCATTTGCAAAGAGATCCGCCAGGGCGTAATCGGGAAGGCGCCGAGTCGGTGACGAAGTAGGATTGAGGAAATCATCCTGATAACGTCTCTCCCGCCAGAGATGCGAACTCGGCGGCTTCACCTCCGGACCTTCGCCGGTAGTGAGAAGTTGATAGAGCCCGTAATCCGTGCCTTTCAATTTACCCTTGATCGCCTTCAGGCGTTCGTTCTTCTTTACCTCGTTCTGGAGCAGCTTGAGGTCATTGCGCGCTTCATTGTAGGCTGTCTTGATCTCCTTCGGCGCTTCCTTCTTGCGGGATTGATCCTTGAGATCTTCAATGCGTTTTTCGAGGGCTTCTTCCTTCTCGCGATAGTCTGCAAGGAGCTTTTCCCGTTCATCAATCAAGGGCTGCCACTCTTTCCCGGCTTCCGCGAGCAAGCGGGTGGCGGTGGTCATTTTCCCCTTGAGATAGTCCTGCCGAATCTGGTCCAACTGCGAGCCGGTCGCAAAAATGTTGGGTCCGGCTTTCCTGTGATCGCGTTTCCAATCGAGGACATACTTGTTGATCTGCGCGGTCAGCGTCCAGTCGGTGTGGCGCCTCACCACATCGTTGAGGCTGGTGAATCGAGACCGCGGTCCCACCAACAATCCCCACGCACGCTGCCCGTAGTGCATCCCGGAACGCTCGCCATCAGTGAGCGGAAAACGCGCCCGACCCCGGTTGCCGTCGTGCGCATAGACCGGGATGTAATTGGCATACGGTCCGACCCACTTGCTGGCATAAGCCGCCACGATTCCGACGGCAGGGTTCCCGGGGCCGCCCTTCTCTCCTCCGCTTGTCAGGAGAAAATCCTGGGCCCCACCGCCACCCTGATTCCACCTCGGACGAAGCAAGGCAAAGGGCCTACCCTTCTGCGCCGGACGTGGTTTCGCCGGGACATACTTTTGGTCCACATTGCCACCGAAGGAATCGTACTCGAACCACCGCACCCAGCTCACGGTATCGACCGGTAAACCACCCTTCCCCCACTCAAGGTAATAGTGTGTGATCCCAAACGGACTGGCTTCCTCATCTTTGGGAAAGTGAAAGCGCTCGTTCACATCGAGCCACGGATCGTCCATGACGAAGCGCAGCAGGAGTTCGTAGTGAAAATGCTCTCCCCTGATTGTCTCACGGGGAATTTTGTTCGGTTCAAACAAATGCGCCTGCTTCCCCAAGGCCAGCGGAACCGCTTCGACTTCCGGATTCGCACCTCCCTCCGGTTGCTGGAAATAGTAGGTGATCTTGAAG
>JAKMEV010000266.1:0-3945 GCA_022425785.1 Akkermansiaceae bacterium
TCTCGAGAAAGGCTGCGAGATTGCCCAGCGGCTTTATTCCAAATCCTCCCACCCGAATATTAAATCGGGCGATCTTTGTATTTCCCTGATGACCGGGATCGATCTGGATGGCGAAATGAAGCGCGCGATTTGTATCCTCAAGTCGGAGAGCGTGACGCCTTTCCTGAGCATTTCGGCACGAGACGGCGACCTCCAACTCGCGACCGAACAGGGGATTAATCCTGAGAAGATCGACAAAGGCTGCCTCATTCTTGAACACTTTGAGCGGAAGGGTTTCTACGTAATCACCTTTGATCGTGGTGGCTCGGAATCGCGATTTTGGGTGCGTGATTTCCTCACTGTTCGTCCCATTCCCGATTCGGCCTTGATGACCAAGCGCGTGGCCGAGCTCGCCGTGGCGGCGGTTTCGCCTGCGGAAGCTCCGACCAATGACAGTCCGCCGTGGGACGTTAATGAACCCGCCCAGGAGGCACTTTCGTATCTCAAGGGACAGAAGAATTTCAGCCTTCAGGAATTCGAGGAAAAAGCTCTCCGCACCGATGCCGCTAAGAAGAAGTTCAAAGAGGAGCGTGAGCGACTCGAGGAAGACGAAGGAATTACCCTCGAAGAGAATTTCGACATCTCCAAGCGTGACGTCACCAAGGCAAAGAAGTTCATGAAGTCCATCATGAAGCTCGATACCGGCGTGGAAATTCGCCTTCGCCCCAAAGTCGTCGATAAGCCCGGAGAAGTCCTCGAGAAGGGCTACGATGAAGAGCGAAAGATGAATTATATAAAGGTCTACTTCAACGAGGACTTGGCGTAGCTGCCCGGGAATTCCCCATAATTTGCGTTGTTTTCTGGTATTGTTGATTTCTATTTCGTTGGCCGGAGCGCAGGACGAGGTTGAAAAGAATATCGATCTTCCGGGGTCTTCAGACTTTCATTAACGCAAGGAGACATCCCGGGCTCTCCGCGAGTTGGCTTGATTTCCACGGCCTTGCTAAAGCGAATAACGCTTCTGTATCGCGAGGTAGGTTTTGTTGGAAACTTCGCGGATGATATTTCCACGGCTTTTGATCCAGGGCCCGTAGGATTTGTTGCGACTGCCGCTCTCGATGATACCGATGATGATGTAAGGGTAGGGTTGGCCGTTGGAGCCTCGGGCAACGAGAATCCCCATGTCTCCGCAACACATCGCAGTGCTCCCGGTCTTGTTGTAAACTTTAGTCCCGGTGGGAACTCGTTTTGCGCTGGAGTAGAGGCGGTCCCTTCCGGGCAGGGCCATGAGGCGTTTCATTTCTCTGGATGAAGGAAGTTGGTCTTTCCACATCGAGGTGAGGAAGCGGGCATAGTCGCCGGCTGACAACCTATTTAGGTAAGTCCTTCCGCTGCTGGGAATGTATTCCACGAGGTGCAGCTGATTGCACAGGGAGGGATAGTATCGTTTGAGCAGGGCTCTGGTCGCGGCGGGGCCCCCGGTTTGTTTCATTACCCAGTTGGTCGAGGTGTTGCTGCTTTTCTGAATCATCAACTCCATGTGCTTGCGACTTGTCGGGCCGTAGTGAAGTTTGCCCGCTTTCACTTGATGGAAAAAAGCGAGGGCCACGTAGGGCTTGATCATGCTGGCGGCCTGAAGCGAGGAATTTTCGTTAATGCTCGCGAGTTTGGTGTTGGAGGTGATGTCGTAGACCACCCAGGCGGTCCGTTCGTCACCTCGAACACTCCCCTTACGGCGAAGTGATTTAACGTAGGTTTCGATCTCAACTTCGAGCTCAGTTCCAAGCCCGGCGAGGCTTGAGTCCAGAGGTAGAAACCCTAAAGCAAGGATGAGGACCGGAAGGGGAGATAGGGGCCGGAGTCGACGCAGAATGGAAATCATGGCTGGAAGAATGGGGCTTCGAGGATGTTTAATACAGGCTTCCTAATTAATTTCACAGATCAAAATTCGGACGCTTGCGAGCTGGAAACTCTCCCATTTGAAGGGGGGTAGCAAAGCGACGTGAAATTTTCCCGCCAAATACCTCTTCCTTATCTTTCCGTGTTGATGTGGATGGTTACCCTTCTTGGGATCTCAATGATGGCTGGATGTCGGAGCCTGGCGGCGAGTGATGAAGCGCCCAGACCACCCCGTGGAAAGAGGTTTACGACGCCAGAACCAGAAGGTGCCTTTGGATCAGAAAGATGACCTTTCGAGTAGGGAGTGCGAGTGGTCCAAAACTGACTATCCCGGAAAAGCTCTCCCTGAAGACCAAGCCGTATCCGGTGGGTTAATAGCCGAGTTGATTTTTGGGAAAATCCGCCGAAACTCATATTCGATGATGGAAGTTGAAAGAGGAGGCTGGCGCGGAGCTTATCAGGAGGTCAATTCCAGCAGGTTTGGCGATCAAGTCCTCAAGCCCTTCACGGATCCATCATGATTGCTTCGCCTCAACAACTTCTTCACGGCTCGGGGTCTCTCCGCGAACTGCCTTCACTGGTTGCCGGGAAAGTTCTCATCGTGACCGATCCGGGAATTGTTGACGCAGGTCATGTCGCGCGCGCGGTGGATTTGCTCGATGATGTGGTCGTTTTTGACGGCGTCCACGAAAATCCCACCGAGTCCGAAGTCGCTAAGTGTGCGGATTTTGCCAGGTCGGTGAATCCCGATGTCATCGTGGGATTGGGCGGTGGAAGTTCGATGGACACCGCGAAGGGAACGCTCTTTCTTCTGAGTGGCGGTGGACGGATGTCCGACTACCACGGTCATGGCAAAGCCAAGGGTGAAATGCTCCCCTTCATCGCGATTCCGACCACCGCGGGAACAGGTAGCGAATGCCAGTCCTACGCCGTGCTCTCGCGTGACGGCTCACACGAAAAGATGGCTTGTGGAGATTCCCGGGCACTGGCGCGGGCGGCGATTCTTGATCCGGATCTGACGGGATCAATGCCGCTTGGTGTGGCCCGACTCACGGCTCTGGATGCCCTTTCCCATGCGCTTGAAAGTGCGGTCTGCAATACCAGCACGGAAGAATCCCGCGCGATTTCCGTTAGAGCTTTTCGTAAGATGGAGCCCGTGATTGAAGCGGTTCTTGCCGGGCAGGCGACAGTCGAACAGCGAGGCGAAATGCTCCTCGGGGCGGCCCTGGCGGGACAAGCGATCGAGGCCTCAATGCTCGGTGCTGCCCATGCTGCTGCGAATCCCCTCACGGCGCATTATGATGTCGTGCACGGACGCGCGGTCCTGACAATGCTGCCTTCTATCATGAAGTGGAATTCACAAGTGGTCGGGGAGGTTTATCAGCAACTTCAGCCTGATCTCATTGCTTGGGTAGAGAGCCTGCGCGGCCATGCCGGATTGGAGCCGGTGACCGTTTCCGAAAGCGATATCCCGCAACTGGCCAACGAAGCTTCCAAGCAGTGGACAGGTCAATTTAATCCACGACCTTTGAAGGTCGAGGATTTTGAAAAGGTGTATCGGGAAGCTTTGCTTCTGGCTTAGTTGGGAAAGCTCAAGCCATTCGCTTTGGCCCTTTCCAGCATCTTGGTTGCTTCTGACTAGCTACCCTGGACGGTCTCCAGAAAATAAGAGGAGATCATCGTGCGTGGGTTCCGGGGAGATTCGAGGTTGATGAGCTTTTGGTCGAGTTTCAATATTAGGGTCGCTATTCATGTCAAAAAGACGCGATTTACGAAGGTGTCAGATATCAAAGTCACGGTTAATAGTTCCGAGTTGCTTTGGTCATATTCGATTCCTGCCCTTTGAGTCTGATGAAAATTGTGCCACGATCTGGCGATGCAACGCTTCACAATATTATTTCCTCTTTTTGGATCGCTGTTTTTGGCTTCGTGTGGAGAGACCGAAAAGGAAGTCGTGAAAGACGCCCCGACTGGACCTGAATCTCCGTGGTCCCGTGCTGACTGGCCGGTGGCCCGTGGTGGGGCCGGTTTGAGCGGGCAGGTGGGAGACCCGGTGTTGAAGAACCC
>JAKMEV010000271.1:0-9273 GCA_022425785.1 Akkermansiaceae bacterium
ATTCAACGCCACCGGAGTCATTGGAATCGAAAAAGGAAACCTTGTCGCCCTCCCTGTCTTCGGCCCCCTCTCCCCCCTCATCGCAGGCGTTCTGGGGGACAAACGGATGGGGTATGAGCGAGCCAAGGATGCCTCCGCCACCTTCGCTATCAAAAACGGAGTATGGATGACCAAGGATTTCAGCGCTGTCTCCACCAGTCTTAATCTCACCGGCGAGGGATGGATCGATCTCAACACCGATCGCATCGAAATGATTGTCCGCATCAATGCCCGCGGCCTTCTCGGCTTACTCACCACGCCTCTCACACTCTTAAAAGGAATGTTTCAATTCCGCGGCACCGGCGACTTCACGAACCCAAAGTGGCAACCATCGCCCTTCACCCGCCCCGCCAAAGGCTTGGCCGACCCCATCTTCCGCAAACCTGGTCGCGCCCAGATCATCCAGGAGTAGCGTCTGCTTCCGGGTTGTTGGAGAGTTGGATCTCAACACGCGGATCTGCTCGAGAACTGAAAGAGAAAAATTTTTAACTGCGGATGCCGCATGGCATTTCGCCCAAAAAAATCATCCGCCCGGAGTGGCATGAACACGGCATTCTTTCGCCACTTGCTTCCAGGTAAAGCTCTTACGAAGCATGTCCTCGAGAAATCGATTCTTTTCCGGAAGGCTTCCAGCTTTGGCCAATTGGCGATGGTTTTCAAAGCGACTGAAGAGCACATGTTTAATGTTTGTCAGGGGGACCACTTTTTCGCCGTAGCCTCCAGGGATATTGGACGACCAAAATCGAATATGCTTCTTCCCGTTTTTCATCATCGCTCCCAAATACACCACCAAATGGCCCCGCTCCTTGCCGCCGATTTCTTCCGTCCACCAGATTTTCATAAAGTCTCCCGGTAGCGCATGATCGTAACTCGTGAAGTTCTTCCCGCACTTGAGTTCGGCAAATAGCTTGGCCGTGCCCGGGCCGTTGGCATTCCATCTGCCCCAGATACCGTGACCATCGGGAACTTCGTCGATTTTCAAAAACTCCCCTCGTTGTTTGCCGGTCATTTTCAAGGAACCATTCTCGATGAGCTTGTTCATGACTTTTAAAAACACGAGGTAGGTCGCCCCGGAACAAAATGAAGGGCTCGCAACTTTGGGTTTGGTGCTGATACCCTGATCACTCAAAGCCACTCCATTTTGCAAATTCACGATCGCTTTCTTCGAGGCCAGATACCCTCCACCCTGTGGCATCTGGTTTACGGCCCACAGCACGTATTGATTTAATGGCGGAAGCTTTGAGATCTCCGCCGAGGCTATTCCGATTCCCAACAAGAAAATGGCAAAGATAGTTTTCATGCTTCTTCGTAGGCTTTTCTGACTTCATCCGCAATGATGCGAATCCCCTCTTCCACCACCTCTTCAGGCATGGTGTAACTGACACGAATACACTCTCGGATATGCGGCCAATCTGTGCCTTCGGGCAAACCAAAGAAGAAATACTCGCTCGGCACTACGAGAATTCCTCGCCCTTTGAGTCGCTGGTAAAGTTCTTTAGACGTGATCGGCAGGCCTTCGAACCAAAGCCAAAGAAACAAGGCTCCTTCGCTTCGATGTATATAATAGGGGATCTCATCGGGGAGATACTTCGCAAACCATCTCTGAGCCATTTGCGAACGCACTTCGTAGAAAGGCCGCACTACTTCCCGGCTCAGTCGCAGGACCTCTCCACTCTCCACAAGTGGACGCATGATCTCCTGACCGAGGTTTGGGTTGGCCAATCCCACAATCGATGTCATTGACGACAAGGCGCGGCAGATCTTTTTGTCGGCGATCACGATTCCTGTTCTCGTTCCAGGCAACCCGATCTTGGAAAGGCTCAACGTGAGAATCATGCCCTCATCCCAAACCGGCTTGACTTCGGTGAAGATCACTCCCGGAAAAGGCGCGCCGTAGGCGTTGTCCACGATGAGCGGGATTCCTTTCTCCCGCGCAATCTCGCGAAGATGTTCGATTTCATCATCGGTCAACACATTCCCGGACGGGTTGGTCGGACGCGACACACAAATCGCCGCGATATCGTCTCTAGGATCCACCGCATCAAAATCAACGTGGTATTTAAATTCATGTGGCCCGGTTTTCTCAATCCTCGCCGGAATGGCCTCGAAAAAATCTTCTCCTACCGCCTGATCGCTGTAGCCGATGTATTCCGGGAGCAGAGGAAGAAGGATTTTCTTTCGTCGACCATCCGCAAAGCGTCCGGCCAGCGCATTAAAAAGCATAAAGAAGGCCGTTTGGCCGCCCATCGTGACCGCAAAATTTTCCGCGGTGACCTCCCAGCCGAATTTCTCTTTAAAAAGGTTCGCCAGTGCCACACGAAAAGCTTCGTTACCGGCCGGGACATCATAATTGCCCAGAGCTCGCTCCATGCCACCAGGCTCAGCAAGAATTTCTTCCATCCGACGACGCCATACCTCGTCCATCTCGGGAATATGTGCCGGTTGGCCGCCTCCGAGCATTTTGACATCGCCTCCACCCGCGAGAGCCTCGCCCAAATCGTCCATCAATTCGCCGATTCCGCTTCCCTCGCAGAGATTTTCTCCAAACTTCGACAGCTCCCAGTCCATGACAAGGGCGACTTTAATGCCAGATGGACACTTGTCACTGAAATCTCTTCCTTGGCTCACCCTCTTGATGAGGAATTTAAAAGAGAGCGGAAACTGCCCCGACGATAAACAGCAATAACAGAATCCGTCTCTCTAGTCATCGTTGCCCGCGAAATGATTGAGCTTCATCAGCGCATTCACATCGTCATGACTCAAGGCCCAATCACAGATGACGAGCTCATCCAGGCCTCCCCGAAAATACTTCCCCGCTCGGCCTGGCGACATTCCAGCACGATAAGCGAGATTTCGACCAATCCAGGCTCCATGATCGTCTCGATTCAACTGACGATCGAGGTCGGTATTCACAGCCAAGACCGACTTGCGGGCTGTGGACTCCAATCGTCCATCAACATAGAGCAGCACATGAGTCCCGGCGCTCGCTCGACCTTCCGCATCACCGTAAAGCACCACTGCGCAATGATGCCATTTTCCGTCGCGCAGATCGGTATGGCCCACCACCTCCTTTGGGTTGGTTCCAATTCTCAAGCGCCCGGGCAAGCCTTCTTCTTCCAATGAATTGATCGCCACCTGCCACGCCGTTCCAGTTGTACGATAGCTCCCCCAACTCACTACTCCAAATCCCTCATTGGCACCAAAGTCCTTCGGAACCCGAACCCAAAAGGCCACCGAACGGGATTGTGTCTTTCCAATCCCCTCAAATCTCGAAGCCAGATAAGCGCGCCCTCCCAGATGGATTGCTCCCGAAAACGGCCCTTCGATCCTCTTTGGCCCCTCTCCACCCTCCACATCAACTTGGAACCTCGCGGCCGCCTTCCCATCTCCGAGCCCTTTTCCCGTATCGTGACAGATTTCGCCCTCTTCTTCATCGAAACTCCAACGCACGTAGTTCTGCACAGAGTCCGCTTTGGGAGGAAGCTCGGTCACAAAAGCTCCCTTGTCAGCCTTCGCAAGCAAACGGGAGCTCTTTCCGGTCAACCTCATCGCCTCATTTTTTTTCAGACGGGTTTTCGATCCGCTGGCCGTCTCGGCATCTACTACTCCCTCCAAAACGTGAACCTCCATTTCACCACTGGGCTCGACTGCCACTCCAAATTTTGTGCCGAGGTCGATCAAGCGCCCGCTCGCACCATCGATCGTAAATCCTTCCCCTCTCTCATTTCCAATCTCGGCCACCAATCGCCCATGATGCAGGTAGCCACTATTCGGCCCGGTAATCTCAAAATCTATGGGACCGTTCAAAACCACCGTCACCCCGGTCACAAACTCAACTTCTAACAGACCCTCATCGAACACCACCCGGTTCCCGGCTACCAACCCTCTCGTGATTCCCGCAATATCTGCTCCCGTTTCACTTCCGACGATCGTCGCCAGAACTGGAAAAGCTTCGTCGGCGTTTTTCTCATTCCATCCGATGAACGCGAGCACTAACGCCGCAGCCGCAGCCGCAATCCCGCCAAGCCAAACACGCCGCTTGCGCTTTCTTCGTTCCAATCTCTCGACCACGGCCGATGCAAAGAGCTCCCCAGACTCGACTTCCTGCTGAAGACGAATCCTCTGCACGGTATCCTGCGAAAACTTTTGCCCTTCATCCCTTGAGAAATACAAAGCCAACATACGGTCAAGCGTCACCACCAAGCCAAATCTCCGGGTCAGCTCATCATCACGTCCCAACAAATCCTTAAGCTGTGCTGCCTTCGCCTGATCAAGCTGGCCGTCCCCAGCCTCCGCCAACAATTTTTCAATCTCTTCCTCACTCATGGCGATCTAGTTCCCTTCTCCGGCATATTTCATCTTCCCCTCAATGCAGGACCCAAGCGTTTCGCGGATACGATGAAGATACATCGTTAAAGCCGAATGCCCTTTCCCACTCTTCTTACGCATTTCCCTAATCGTTTCACCCTTCAAGTAGCGCGCCTCAATCACCTCCCTCGCTTTCCCTTCGAGCTTCGCCAGACACTCATCCAAATAAACGAACACCTCCGCGGCGTGCCCATCTCCACGCTGAAGTGATAAATACCCGTCGAACATTTTCTGTAGCTCCTCATTACCGCCAATAGGCTCCGGCCGAAATTTCCGCAGATGATTCCGCAACAAATTGTGGGCAATCCCAATTAGCCAGGGCCGTAATGGCCGCCCAGAGTCAAATTGACCCAACTCACGATAGGCCACAATGAAGGTTTCCTGGGCCAAATCTTCCGCCTCATCGGTCCTAACCATCCGAACAGCCAGAAATGCCCTGATGCCATCCTGCTCCTGCCGAACCAATTGCTCGAAAGCCGCGAGGTCTCCCTTTTTCGCCTGAGCCACCATCTCATCCCGGCCTGGCAAGTTTTCCTGCTTGTTTTTTCCAGATCCCTTCATCTCCTGAGTATTTGTCCCGACACACCCATTTTGCCACATCTGATTTTGGAAAACTCTTTCTGGGAAAAAACTCCAAAAAGATGTGTCATCAGTGATCCCCCAACACAATCCCTCTCGGGGGACGTTTGATCGTGATCCCCGACTTTCCAAAAAACAACTTTTCTACAATGCACAAAATTATTCTTTGCTCTCTGCTCACCCTTTCGGCCCACGCCGCGGATTCAGTATTCGTCGAAGCCGAAGCCTTCTCTGATAAAGGCGGTTGGTCCACCGACTCACAGTTCATTCTCAATATGGGATCGGCCTACCTTATCGCCCACGGCCTCGGAACGCCTGTCGCCGATGCCAAGACCGAGGTTACTTTCCCCTCCGCCGGCACCTACCACCTGCACGTCCGCACCAAGGACTGGGTGGGACCTTGGAAAGCCGAAGGGGCTCCGGGTAAGTTTCAGGTTCTCGTCAATGGCAAGGCTGTCGATACCACCTTCGGAACAACCGGATCCGAGTGGCACTGGCAAGACGGTGGCAAAGTCGAAATCTCCGACACAAAAACCTCTCTCTCCATCAAGGACCTCGCCGGATTCAACGGACGTTGTGACGCCATCTTCTTTTCCAAGGACGGCGCAGAAACTCCTCCCAACGATGCCGAAGCTCTCTTCAAATTTCGCCGGGAAAAACTCAATCTCCCCGCCACTCCGCCGACGAAAGACGGCTATGACCTCGTCGTGGTAGGCGGCGGATACTCCGGAATCGGGGCCGCGATTTCAGGAGCGCGTCAGGGTCTTAAAGTCGCTCTCATTCACGACCGCTCCATCCTCGGCGGCAACGGTTCCTCTGAAGTCCAGGTCTGGGCCATGGGCTCAACAAAAAGGGGCAAATTCCCCCACCTCGGCGAGATCATCGAGGAGTTCACCGACTATTCGCGCGATTCCCCCGGTCTCATTGAAGAATTTCAAGACGACCTCAAAACCCAAGTCGTAAAGGCCGAAAAGAACATCGATCTCTATCTCGAACACTTCGCTTATAAAACGAACACCAAGGGCGACAAAATCGTCTCGGTCGACGTCGTTGATACGACCTCCGGCGAGTTCGTCCGCATCGCCGGCAATCTTTTCGCCGATACCACCGGACACGGCACCATCGGAGCCCAGGCCGGGGCGAAATTCATGATGGCCGAGAAAGGACACATGGGCATGTCTAATATGTGGTCCTACAATAATAGCGACAAACCCGTCGCCTGGCCCGAGACGCCCTGGGCTCTTCCTCTTGAAGAAGAACACTTTCCCAAGCTCCACCTCTCACGCGGACCTTACGAAAAATTCCACAAAGCCGAGTGGTTCTGGGAAGGCGGCTACGACAAACATCCTATCAACGACCTCGAGCTCATCCGCGACTGGAATCTCCGCGCCAACTTCGGAGCCTTTACCAACATCAAAAAGAACAAGGCCAACGCCAATGCCAAGCTCATGTGGATGGCTTACATCGGCGGAAACCGCGAATCACGTCGTCTTGAAGGGGACATTATCCTCACCGGCGAAGATATCACCGCCCGCAAGGACTTTCCCGACGGTACTGCACCCACTACTTGGTCTATCGACCTCCACTATCCCAAGAAGGAATACCTGAAAGGCCCCGCCAAGGATAACCCCTTCATCTCTATCGCCGTTCATGACCGCAAGGTCGACCGCCAAAACGGCTACCCCATCCCTTACCGCACCATGTATTCCAAAAACATCGACAACCTCTTCATGGCCGGACGCTGTATTTCCGTCGATCGTCGCGCCCTCGGAACGATCCGCGTCATGCGCACTTGCGGCATGATGGGTGAAGTCGTCGGCAAGGCGGCTTGGATCGCCACCAACAATAAGACGAACCCGCGGGGAGTTTACGCGAACTATCTCCCCCAGCTCATCGAACTCATGGAAACACCCGGTCGCGCCCGTCGTGCCTCCCTGAATGGAGACCTAGTCGTCCCCCCTCTTCCCGAAGGCGGACTGCGAACCCGCCCAAAGAAAAAGTTGGTCATCAACTTGAAAGGCATCGTGGTCGATGACACCAAAGCCAAGTTCACCGGCACCTGGTTACACTCCGCGGGCCTCAAGCCTCACATCGGAAATGGCTACCACTACGCCTCCGGTGACGCTTCTGCCCTCTTCCAATTCCGCATCAAGAATACCGGGAAATACGAAGTCCGCTTTTACTGGCAACCCCACCACGCCCGCACCAAAGCCGCCCAAGCCGAAATCACCCACGCCGGAGGCAAGGACACCGTCATGCTCGACCTCACCAAAAAGCCCGCCCAGGGCCAATATCAGGTCCTCGGGACCTATGAATTCAACGACGTTCTGAAGGGCTCCGTTGTTTTCACCAATAAAAGTTCTGGGCTTCTCCACGTCGACGCCGTCCAAGTGATGAAAAAATAGGCTCCCTTTTCAAAGGCCCACAATCTGCGGTTTTCCTCGTAGTTGTGGGCTTTTTAGCGCCTTCAGAGCCCCTTACATTCCCAATGTGACAATATTGTCACATTGGGAAGTTCGGAATATGGCGCTTTTGTCACATTAATGCACGCCTTACGCTCGGAATCGGGCTCATCCACAAACTCTACATCAAACTCAATCCTATGGATTCAATCGTAACCATATTAAAAATCCTCGGCGCTCTCGGCGTTTTCCTTTTCGGCATGAAAGTCATGTCCGAAGGTGTCCAGAAATTCGCCGGTGCCCGCATGCGCGCAGCCTTGGCCACCGCAACAGGCAACCGCGTCAAAGGCGTGCTCACCGGCCTCTTCACTACCAGCTTGGTGCAATCTTCATCAGCAACGACAGTTCTCGTCGTCTCCTTTGTGAACGTCGGTCTCCTGACCTTGGTTGAATCAATCGGGGTGATCATGGGGGCCAACCTGGGAACAACCATCACGGCTTGGATTGTCGCCTCGATTGGTAAGTTCAGTCTCGCCAAGATCGCCGTGCCCATTATCGGGGTGGGATTCCCGATCTTTTTCATCGCCAAAGGAAAAATGAAATCCTTCGGCGAATTCATGGTGGGATTCGGACTCCTCTTCCTCGGACTCAGTCTCCTGAAATCCGAAGTTCCCGACCTGAAGAGCGGCGTCAAAGCCGACGAAGGTGTCATTGCCAACATTCAGTGGTGGATCTCAGTTCTCAGCAACAAAGGATACCTTTCCTACATTCTCTTTATGATTGGGGGAATCCTCCTCACTCTCATTGTGCAGTCTTCCTCCGCCGCGATGGCCATCACCATCACCTGCGCCACGCAAGGGTGGTTCGGAACCGACGCCTACGAAGTCTTCAAGATCTCCGCTGCTGTTGTGCTCGGAGAAAATATTGGAACAACTGTAACGGCTTGGCTTGCCTCACTGGGGGCCGGCACCGAAGCAAAACGAGCGGCACGAGCACACTTCATGTTCAATGTCATCGGAACAGTCTGGATGCTGCTCATCTTTCCGCTCTTCGCCGCCATGGTATGGAATATCGCCCAGCATCTTCCAGAAGGCCTGAAATCCGCCAAGAAAGACTTTGGAGCCAGTGAGGTCGCGTTCGCAACGGCCATCTTCCACACGACCTTTAACCTGATCAACGTCTTCGTCCTGATCTGGTTCGTCCCGCAAATTGCTTCTGTTGTTCAAAAGTGGGTTCCCACGAAAGATTCAGAGGGCTCTGGGAAAAGCCGTCTCCGTTACGTCTCCCAGAACCTTGTCGATCTTGGCGAGCTGAATATTGTCGAAGCCGAAAATGCCGTCCGCAAGATGTCCGCTCACACCAACGAAATGTATCGAGGCTTCATCAATGTCTTCCAAAGTCCCGGCGACGATCTTTCCTCGGAAGTCTCTCGTCTCAAAAAGATGGAAGACGAAGCCGACCTCATGATGCAGGACATCACAGAATACCTCGTGAAATGCTCTGCCCACGACATCCGGGAAGAGCAAGCCGCAAGCATCGCCAAGATGATTCGTGTTGTTGCCGAGCTCGAAGAGATCACCGATACGATCTATCGTCTCGTGAAACTTGTTGAGCGAAAATACAACAAAGATCATCAGTTCACCGAACACCAAACCAAGCGGATCGGTGAAATGACCTCCGTGGCGGGTCAAGCCCTTGGCGCAGTCGACAACTACATCCTCCAAACGGTTCCTCCCGAAGTCATCGCCTCTGTCATGACTCTCGAAAATCAAACCGACAGCATGCGTAAATCCTTCAACAAGGAAGCGATCAAGCGCATGGCCGAGGGCGACATTAAGGTCGAGATGATCTATATGGACATCAACAACCAGCTCGAATCGCTCGC
>JAKMEV010000274.1:0-3337 GCA_022425785.1 Akkermansiaceae bacterium
TCGGCTTTCAAATTTCGTAAACGACCGGCTGTTTCGTAAACTGCGTCGGCTTGAGCTTGTGCCTCTGACACCACCTCGGGCGAAACACCATCAAGCAAATCATTGCCTGGCAGCGGTTTCTCCATGAGGAATTCACCCTCACTGAGATAGCCCATCCGGGAACTCAGTTCTTCCGTCAAATGCGGCATGTAGGGATGCAACATCTGAAGGTAACGCGCCATCACAGTGTCGAAAACACCAAGAGTGGTATTGCGCTGCTCTTCCGAAGCATCATCGCGAAGATCACCCTTCACGGCCTCAAGAAACTTGTCGCAGAACTCGGCCCATAGGAAATCATAAAGCTGACCGCCCACTTCGTTAAATTTATACTCGGCATAGGCAGCATCAAGCTTCATTGCCAGAGCGTCACAGCGTGCAAGGATATCGAGGTGATATGGACGCAGGTTCTTACTCGCGACGATGTCAAAATTGACCCGCGAATCACTACCCGCCATACGGCGGAATCGGCATGCGTTGTAAATCTTATTGGCGAAATTCCTTCCTTCCTCGATTTGCACTTCATCAAAACGGACATCCGATCCAACCGGAGCGATGCGCATTAATCCGAAGCGCAAGCCATCCGCGCCATACTTATCCATTAGATCGATCGGGTCAGGAGAATTTCCGAGCGACTTGCTCATTTTCCGCCCCTGAATATCACGAATGATCGCGGTGAAGTAGACGTTCTTGAACGGCAGCTCACTTTTGAAGTGATACCCCGCCATCACCATCCGGGCGACCCAGAAGAAGATGATGTCCGGTCCGGTCACGAGGTCGGCAGTCGGATAGAACTTCTTCACCAGATCGGACTCCTCTCCCACGTTTTGCATCGTCGCGAAGGGCCAGAGCCACGAGCTGAACCAGGTATCGAGGACGTCCTCCTCCTGAATCCAATTCTCAGGATCCGCTGGCGGTTCCGTGCTCACATGAAGATCACCGGCCTCAAGATCACCTAAAGTCAGAGATTCCGCAGCCTGCAGATCTTCCGACTTTTCCTTGCGATACCAGACCGGAATCCGGTGTCCCCACCACAACTGACGAGAAACACACCAATCCTGAATCCCGTTCATCCAGTTGGCGTATGTCTTCGCCCAGTGAGCCGGACAATACGAAATTTCATCCTCAGCAACTGCCTTGGTAGCATCATCGACAGCAGGATATTTCAAAAACCACTGCATCGAGATTCGCGGCTCAATCGGCACATCGGCGCGCTCGGAGAAACCTACTTTGTTTTCGTATTCCTCGACCTTGATCATCAAGCCCAGCTCTTCGAGCATTGCGGCCGCCTTCTTGCGGGCCACGAAGCGATCAAGTCCATCGAGATCTTTAACCTCCGGGCAATTTACCGTGCCGTCGGCATGGAAGACATCGATGATCGCCAAATCATTTCGCACTCCGATTTCGAAGTCGGCTTTATCGTGCGCTGGCGTAATCTTAAGCGCACCTGTTCCGAATTCAGGATCCACGTGTTCATCGGCAACCACGGGAATTTCCGCTGCCGGGAAAGGACGGCGCACTTTCTGGCCGACGTACTTTCCATAACGCTCATCCTTGGGATTCACCGCAACCGCAACATCGCCCATAAGCGTCTCGGGACGGGTAGTCGCGATTTCAAGAAACTCTCCTGGCTGGTCTACCAACTCATACTTCATGTAGTAGAGCTTGGAGTTCTGAGGCTTCATGATGACCTCTTCATCAGAAAGAGCCGTCAAGGAAACCGGACACCAGTTCACCATCCGCTTGCCGCGATAAATCAGTCCTTGCTTAAAGAGATCTGAAAAGACTTTGGAGACCCACTTGGAATACTCCTCGTCCATCGTAAAACGCTCACGACTCCAGTCGCAAGAACAGCCCAAACGCTTGAGCTGATTAATGATGATTCCACCGTGCTTCTCTTTCCATTCCCAAACCTTTTCGAGAAAGGCCTCACGTCCAATATCCCGGCGTGTCTTCCCTTCCTCCTCGCGGAGTTGCTTCTCCACTTTGGTCTGCGTCGCAATACCGGCGTGATCTGTTCCAGGCAACCAGAGAACCTCACACCCCTTCTGACGGGCGCGGCGAGCCAAGATATCCTGAATGGAGTTATTCAAGACGTGTCCGAGATGCAAAATCCCCGTTACATTGGGGGGAGGTATAACAATCGAATAAGCAGGCTTCTCGGAAGAAGGATCCGCTTCAAAACACTTCCCGTCGATCCATGCTTGATACCAGGACTTCTCGACTTCGGTGGGCTCGTAGGCTTTGGGCAACTCAGACATCGCGTGCGGGGAATGCCAGACCCACGCCAAATATTCAAGCACGGGTCGAGCGAGCAGGAAATTAGCCTCGTTCTCAGCAATTTCCTCGCTCCTACTTCCCCTCAAAATAACGCTGAGGATTTTAGTTCCTGTAGTTTAAACGCCCACTTTTTCGGCGATTCCCGCACCGACACCAGAAATTTCGTCTGGGAATTAGGTGGGAGCTTGGGAGACAGCCACCCAGGCCAATCCTTCAGGAATCGTCCTACTAGGGCGAAACACCTCGATCTGAGCGTCCAAACGATTCCTCAAGCCGTTGGACACCGAATTTGATTCAGAGGGGGCGAAAGTCACGAGCGACTTCTATTCAGGGCCTAGTATCAGAGTTTTTATGGGATAAACTCAGTATCTGTTCGTGAATTCACTCATTTTCCATGCTTTGTCCGAAGTTTTCCATTCCCCCCGCGCCCCGTCTTCCCATAGGTTCCCCGCAAGTTAGCAACCAACATGGCAACTCCTCAGAAACTTCTCGTAGCAAATCGTGGCGAAATCGCCATTCGTGTCTTCCGTGCCGCCACCGAGCTCGGCCTCCGCACTGTCGCCATCTATGCCGAAGAAGACCGCTTTTCTCGTCATCGCTTTAAGGCGGATGAAGCCTACCAGCTCGATAAATCTAAAGGCCCCGTCGGAGCCTATCTCGACTATGAAGGAATTGTCACTCTTGCCAAATCCAAAGGCGTTACCCTGATCCACCCGGGATACGGTTTCCTCTCCGAAAATGCCGACTTCGCCCGCGCTTGCGAACGTGAAGGCATTACCTTCATCGGACCATCTGCTGACCTCCTCGGCTCCATGGGTGACAAAACCGCGGCCCGTGCCCAGGCCATCGCCGCCAATGTCCCCGTCCTTCCCGGCACCGACGACGCCATCTCTGATCCCGACCAAGCCCTCACAGTCGCTCACGAAGTCGGGTCCCCTCTCATCATCAAGGCAGCCTTCGGTGGCGGCGGTCGCGGAATGCGCATCGTCGAAAAGCCGTCCGAACTGCAAAGCCGCCTCAA
>JAKMEV010000275.1:0-6137 GCA_022425785.1 Akkermansiaceae bacterium
ATTCAACGAGGGTGTCGATAAGGTCGGCCCGCTTTTCTCTATCGTTGGAATCGAGGAAGGATTTCGCCTCTTCGGCGGTCGGAAGGCGTCCGATGATATTGAGGTAGCTCCGGCGGACGAAAGTCGAGTCGTCAGCGACGGGCATCGGAGTGATTTTTTGATCCTTTTGTTCGGCGAGGAGGATTTCGTCGATTTCGCGGGCGGTATTTCGGATCACCTCATCTGAGAGGGGGGCTGCATGTACGAGGGGCACCAGGAGGAAAGGAAGGAGTTTTTTCATGGAGATTAGTATAAAAGGGCGATGATTTCGGAGTCCGAGAGGAGGGTTGGGTCATCGGCTGCGCTGGTGAGAAGCTCGTTGGCGAGGTCGTCTGCGAAGTTCTCCTCCCAATTGTCAGTTAGGACAGGAGGATTGACGGCTACAGGGGCCGGATCTGAAGTTTCATTAGGAAGGCTGACAATGATGGCAGCACAGGCGCAGGCCGTCGCAGCCATTCCGACAAGAGGTTTGGGCGATAAAAGGTCTTTCCACCATGGGTTGCCGCCCTGCCCCTCAAGTCGAGCACGACGAACGAGATCCTGCGCAAAGCGAGGTCCGGGCTCCTGCAAGGGCGCGTCGTCGAAGAGGTCCCACACCGGATCTTGATCAAGATCCGCGTCGAAATCCGGGAGGTTTTGGGTCTGGCGGGGCGTCTTCATGGTGAATCTATGTAAAGAAACCGTTAAGAAGGGAAATAGTTGCGATAAACTACGATTCTTTTCACTTCGCTCTTTCGTTTCCCCACAGGAGAACGTGGAGGCGTGGGCTGAAGTGATAGCCTTGATCCCTGCAACAGTCTGCCAGCCAGAGGGATCGATTTTTTAAGGTCTCGGCATCCCGACCCTCCGGCATGAGGAAAATCTTTCCCGCAGGGATGTGAAATTTGGCTTGGAGAGCTTGAATTTCGGCTAAATCGATCTCATTGCAGACGACGAATTTGAAGGCTGCTTTGTCCGATGTCGCGAAGAAGGAGAGGGCGTCAGAATTGAGGCGGAGACTTTCCTTGATGCCGGAATTGGAGAGTTTGGGGGAAACGTTGAATTGGGTGACCCGGTGGGCGAGATTAGGATCAGGAAGCCGGGTGCCGTTGGTTTCGACCTCGATGAGGAAAAGGTCGGGGAGGAAGGAAAGGAGGTCGATGAGATCGGGTTGTTGAAGAAGTGGTTCACCCCCAGTGATGACGAGTCGCGGGCAATCGTGTTGGAGAATTGTTTCTGCCAAATTTTTTGGGGCAAGTTCAAGAAGCTGATCTGCTTTGGAGAATTTCTCTCCGTCCTGATGTTCCCAGGGCGTGTTTTCCCAATTCCAGGTGTAGGGAGTGTCGCACCAATGACAGTGTAGATTGCAGAGAGAAAGGCGCAGGAAGACGGCGGGTGCTCCCAGAGAAGGGCCTTCGCCTTGCAGGGTGTGAAAGATCTCGGGAGATCCATCGGCAAGGCGGGCGACTTTCATGGAGTCAGACTAGAGGAGTCCGTAAGTCTTGAGAAGCCCGCGGAGTGATTCGGTTTTTTCGTCGCTGAGCGGGATCAGGGGGAGGCGGAGTTCCGAAGTGCAGTGCCCTTGGAGCGCAACGGCTGACTTGATGGGGACTGGATTGGTGTCGAGTGACATCAAGCCGGATAGGAGAGGGTAGTAACGCTTTTGAAGTTCAAGTGCTTCACCGTATTCGCCTTCGAGGCAGCGATTCACGAGGCTGACCATTACCTCGGGGATGAGATTGGAGGCGACGCTGACAAGGCCTACCGCTCCGCAGGACATAAAGGGAAGGGTAAGAGGGTCGTCGCCTGAGAGGATTTGAAAATCTTCAGGCACGGCTTGTAAGAGTTGATTCACGCGATCAACCGAGCCTCCTGCTTCCTTGTTGGCGATGATGTTCCCGCAGTCATTGGCGAGCCGGGCAACCGTTTCAATACCGATCTCGATCACGGAGCGACCGGGAACGGAATAGAGCATGATGGGTAGGCCAGTGTTCTCGGCGACAGCCTTGTAGTGCTGGTAGAGACCTTTCTGGCTGGGCTTGTTATAATATGGGCAAACCTGGAGAGAGGCGTCTGCCCCCATCGCTTCGGCGGCTTGGGTAAGGTGGATCGCTTCGCGGGTGGAGTTTGCTCCGCTACCGGCAAGGACTTTGATTTTGCCATCAGCAAATTCGACCGCGGCTTTGATCACCGCAAGGTGTTCGTCGGAGTCGAGCGTGGGAGATTCTCCGGTGGTGCCGACGGGAACGACCCCGGTGATTCCGGCTGCGATCTGGCGTTCGATGAGAGCTTGAAATGCGTCACGATCGAGATGTCCGTCGCGGAAGGGAGTAATAAGAGCCGTGAAGGTGCCTGCAAACATTGGGGTAATTCTAATTGAGTCGTTGAGCCTAAAAAAGATGGAGGAGCAAAAGAACTTCCTCGAAAAATCACATCAAAGACAAGAGCTTGAGGAGTTTAGCTCTTCCAGTTGAGAGCACCTTTTTTAAGCGCGTAGAGGTAGGCGATGGTCAGGATGCTGACGAATCCAGCCATGCTCCATATGACCATGCCGTTTTGTTTTACGAGATCACTGAACTGAACGGCCCATGGATACATGAAGACAACCTCGATATCAAAAATGACGAAGAGCATCGCGACGAGGTAGAATTTGACGCTAAATCGAGGAGCGCCCTCTCCGATGGGGAGCATGCCGCATTCGTATGGGGTTTCCTTGGTTTCAGAGTGACTGCCTTTTTTCCCAAGGAGGACACTGAGACCAAGGGCGATGGCAGCAAAGCCGATCGCTGCGATGGCTTGGAGGACAACTGGAAGGTAATCGGAAAGCATGGCGGTATAAAAAGAAATTGCCCGCGTCGAGCAGACGCAGGCAATTAAAAGTTTCGTTGCCGGATTAACCAGCACCAATTTTACGATTTTCGAGCTATGCGTCTTGCTGAGCTAGATTGTCGCTGTGCGCTTCTTGAATACGCTCGAGTCCGCGATACTCTTTGCCATCTTTCTCGGCGAGTCCGCGGGTGACTAGGTTTTGCAGCTTTTCATAAGCGCGGAGACGAAGCATTTCTTCGCCACCACTCACTGCATTACGTTCCTTAAGCCGCTCGTAGACATCCTCGAAAAGCTCGTTGAATCCAAAGAGTTTGGGGTCGGAGCCTAAAACATTCACCAATTCATCGGTGACATGATCTGGGAGTCGGCGGGAGAAACGTGTCCGTTTAGTAGTTGCCATAACGACGCGACGGTAGCAGGAACATGTAACAAAAGCGACTGAAAAAATTCATTCGTAACGTTAATTCGTAAAATTTAGCGACAATAATAGTCAAGCTTAATTAATGAAATCCTGCCGATCCCTTTGTGGGCGTGGGATCGCGGCTTGAAGTTTTCCCCAAGGACGATAGCGTTCTTTTCGTGATCGCGCGCATCAAAGGAGAGGTATGGGAGGCATTACCGGGGCGAATTGTGGTGGGAGCGGGAGGAGTGGGCTACCAGCTTCTGGTGCCGGTTTCGACCTATGACCGTCTGAATCCGTTGGAGGGTGAGGCGATTGACTTGAAGACCTACCAGCATGTGCGGGAAAATTCGCTGACTCTCTATGGCTTTGCCAACGATGAGGAGAGGGACGTCTTTCTTTTGCTGATTGATCGGGTGAGTGGAATTGGGCCGGCAATTGCGATGGCGGTTCTGAGTGGCTTGGAGGTGAAAATGTTCAAGCAGGCCGTCGTTAACGGTGATGCGGCGGGGCTTTCTGGGGTGAAGGGGATTGGTAAGAAGACGGCGGAGCGCATTATTCTGGAGCTCAAAGACAAGGTTGGAGTGGTGCAGACCTGGGAGGAGACCGGCGATCGGACTGACGCCGCCCGCGATGCGGAGATGGGCTTGATTGCGCTGGGCTTCAAGCAGGCAGATGCCCGGAAATCGGTTGATCGGGCTTTGAAGGCGAATCCTGAAGCGGAGAGCGCGGAGATTATTCGATTGGGACTCCGCGGAATCTAGGGAAGTAAAAGACCCTGAATGAACGGTCCATTCAGGGTCTTTGATTTAAGGTGGAGTATTTTCAACCCTTTATTTAAGGTGGGGTATATTTCAACCCCTTATTTCCTACAGCTTCTTGCGAAGGCCATCATACTCCTTGCGGAGCTTGGCCAACTCGGTCTCACGTTGTGAGATCTCGTCTAAGAGGTCAGCGAGTTGGCGGAGGATACCTGCGTGGTTGGGGGCCACGCGGAGGTTTGATGTTCCGCTCATTGCGGCGCCACCCTGACGAACCCAGTTGTGGATTGTCAGTTGGGTGATGCCAAACTCTTTGGAGGCATTTGCTACACCGCCGCGACCATGCGTGACGTTGTAGTCATTTACCCAATTGAGGACCTCAGCTTTTTCAGCTGCCGTATAGCGTTTTCCTTTCTTGCTAGCCATGGGATCACTTTGAGATGTGTTGCACGAGTGCGCAAGAGCTAAATATGATATTTTAATTAAAGATTAACAATCCTTTAGAATATCTAATATTTGGGATAATTCAGAGGCGAGGTGCGGGCTTTTTTCGAGGATTTGTGGGCGAGCTGCGTATCGCGTGAAACCAACAAACTTATCTGCTATTCCGAATGTCTCGAGGTCTGAAATGCCATCACCTACCATGATAACATGCTTTGCAGAGTGTTTTTCTGCAGCTTGTTGGAGGAGTTCAGGCTTCCCTCCATTTCGAGTGGTGGGGTAGTCATTATCAAATCCCCGGTAGTCGCCATTTTCATGAAAGTATAATGGAACGGCTTCAATAGATGAAATCTCCAGATACTCCGCAAGCTCCTCGATACACGTAACAAATCCTCCCGAAATAATAATACATTCCCATCCTTCCCTCTGGAGTTTGGAGATCGTTTCCTTGGCGGTTGGTTCGATCTCTTTAAGATAGGCTTTACCAATTTCGAGACATTGTTGGCGGGTGGGATTGATGAGCTCCAATCGACGGGCGAAAATTTCTTCAATGGGAATCTCTCCATTCATCGCTTGGTTGGTGAGATCCTCAACTTGGCGAAAGACGTCATCGCCTGCAAGGCGGGCGAGTTCATCGACGCCTTCGATGGCAGAGAGGGTGGAGTCGCAATCGAATGCGATCAGTTTGTTCATAATGGAATTTCTATTTGATGATATCGACGCGGGTGAAGAGCGGAACTTGGTCGAAGAGATTGAGCATGTCCCCGTTATTCAATCGTATACAGCCATGAGAGGCGGGGCGACCGATTAAATCCTCCTCGTGGGTGCCATGAAAGTAGATGTAGCGGCGATAGGTGTTCGAGTTTTCCTCGTCCAGCCCTTCGAGCCATAAAATTCGGGTAAGAATGGCATCTTCGCTCTGAAAGCTTCCGATTCCCAGAGGTCGTCGTCCTTTGAAAAAGGTGTGAAGCGGGGCCCCTTCTCCGATGCGTTCACGAATAATGAAGCGCCCGGTAGGTGTTTGATGCGAACCTTCGCTAAATCCGATTCCCTTGGCTCCGGTGGAAACCGGGACCGAGAACTGCCTCTCTTCGTTTTTGAAGAGGGTTAGGGCTTGTTCTTGAATTGAGACCTCAATTCGAGTGTTAGCTTCAGGCCAGGTGCGGTTTGCGGGGGAGGGCCTCATCGGAATCGGGTGCGGCTTGCGCGCGATTGGGTTTTTGCGGGCTGAGACCAAGCTTGTTGATTAGTGCGAGGTCTTTTTCGACGGCTGGGTTCTCGGCAGTAAGAAGTTTGTCGCCGTAGAAGATGGAATTTGCGCCGGCGAAGAAACAGATTGTTTGCGCCTCCTCGGAAAGGTTGGTGCGGCCAGCTGAGAGGCGGACTTTGGCCTTGGGCACGGCGAGGCGGGTTAGCGCGATGATGCGGACCAATTCGAAGACATCGACTCCCGAGCTTTTGGCGAGAGGGGTGCCGGGCATGGGCATGAGTGAGTTAATCGGGACCGATTCCGGCTGGGGGTTGAAGCTGGAAATCACCTCGAGCATTTTCAAACGATCCTCGGTGTTTTCTCCGAGTCCGAGAATGCCGCCGCAGCAGATCGACATGCCGGCGTCCTGAGCGTGGCGAATGGTATTCAGGCGGTCCTGAAAAGTGTGTGTAGTGACGATATTGGGGTAGTGCTCGGG
>JAKMEV010000277.1:0-2610 GCA_022425785.1 Akkermansiaceae bacterium
AACGCGCTTGTTCTGCGGAATTCTTCGGCTTCCCCCACGGCCAGGAATTACAAGTCGACTGCGGAATGCGCGTCTTCGGCAATGCCAGCCGCTGGACTTCGCGTCCTAAACACAACCTGCGCCTCGTATTTCGCTCCGCCTACGGCCCCTCGGAACTTGAGTTCCCCGTCTTCGGAAACGATGCCTGGCCGGATAAGGTCAACAGCTACCTCCTACGCGGACAAAATGGCGACTCGTGGTTTCACCCGACCTCAGGCCAACGCAATGATGCGCTTTACATGCGCGATCAACTCGCCCGCAGTTTACAACTTGCGATGAATCGACCCGCCAATTTTCAGGAGCACGTTCACCTCTACCTCAACGGAATCTATTGGGGTCTCTTCCATACTCTGGACCGCAATGAAGATAACTCGATGGCGCAGCGCTTTGGCGGTGCGGAAGAAGATTGGGACGTTATCAAATCGTCTCGCACCAATGGCATGGAAGCCATCGACGGCGACATCCTGGCTTGGAATTCCATGCGCACCCAAGCCGAGGCCGGGCTCGCCGGAGAGGCCGAGTATGCCGCCATGGAACAGCTGATCGATCTCGACAACTTCATCGATTACCTCCTCGTAAATTTCTACAACGGCAATTCGGATTGGGATGACAACAACTTCCAGGCCGCCCGACGTAAAACCGGGGGCGATCGCTGGCGTATTTTCGTGTGGGACTCGGAGCGTAGCTTCCTCAACACCGGAACCAACAGCACGACCAAAAACTTCGCCAACCGCACCACCCGCCTGCACTCCAAACTCCGTGACAATGCCGAGTATCGCCTGCGCTTCGCCGACCACGTTCACAAGCACTTCTTCAACAACGGCGTGCTCACCCCAAACAGCGTCGCCAACGAACTCGACAAATGGATCGCCACCCTCGAATCTCCACTCCTCGCGGAATCCGCCCGCTGGGGAGATGCGCAACAGGCCAGTCCAATCGGACTCACGCAATGGCAGGCCGAGGTCAATTTCCAAAAGAACACCTACATCCCCGGACGCACCGCTACCGTTCTCAACCAACTCAGCTCGCAGAACCTTTATCCCTCTGTCACCGCACCCGCCTTCAACCAACACGGCGGCGATGTGGCCTCGGGATTCCAACTCACCATGACCGCGCCTGCTGGCACGATCTACTACACTCTGGATGGCTCTGATCCACGAGATTCCGGTGGCACTATTTCAGCTACCGCAATCGCATACGCTCCGGGCAGCCCGGTTTCGCTCACAACTTCGGTTCTTGCCAAAGCACGCGCCTTGTCCGGCGGAACCTGGAGCGCGCTCAACGAAGCGAGCTTCTTCGTCGGCACCATTCCCGCCGACAATACCAACCTTGTCGTTTCCGAGCTCAACTATCACCCGCTTAGCGACGACGATGCCGTCGAGTTCATCGAACTGATGAACATCAGCGATGATGCCATCGATCTCCGCGGAGTGGAATTCATTCGCGGCATCACCTTCGACTTCGATCAAAACGACACCCGCCCGATTTCCGTGCTTGCTCCGGAAGAACGCATTGTCCTCGTCGGAAAATCCGCTGACTTCTCCACGGAATACCCCGGGATTCCCATCGCCGGAGAATTTATGGGCGACCTCTCCAACACCGGAGAAAACATCACGCTCCTCGCCGCCGACGGAAGCACGATCAAAGACTTCCGATACAACGACAAACTTCCCTGGCCCACCAGTCCCGACGGCACCGGCTTCACTCTCGTGCTCATCGCACCCGACGAGAATCCCGATCACCAACTCGCCTCCTCCTGGCGACCCAGCACCGCAAGCGGAGGCAACCCGACCACCAGCGACGCCATTGCCTTCACCGGAGATCCCAACACCGATCTCGATTTCGATGGTATGACGGCCCTTCTCGAATACGCCCTCGGCACTGACAATACCGTCCCCAACCTCACTAACGAAATTTACGAGCTCACCGGCCCGCCGAACAATCTTACCTTCGTGGTCGAACGAAACCTCGGTGCCGATGATGGCATCGTCACCCTGCAAACTTCCACCGACCTTCAAACCTGGATCAGCGCCGACGCTCTTCTCGAACTCAGCAACGAGGAAAACCCTAGTAACGGCAAGGCTCGCTACACCTGGTCCCTCCAAGCCTCCGCCGATCCAGTCACCCAACTCTTCGTCCGCATCCGTGTCGAATTGAGATAATTCCCAAAATCAACCTTCGCCCCACAAACACCCGATCCAGCCTTAATCCAAGGCCGAAAGCTCCAATAATTGGCTCCCATCTTAACGGAACTCGCCGCTGACTGGCCGGCTGACAACAAGTGGGTCAGGAAGGCCGCGACCCAATTCCTCCCCCTCTCCTGAAGCAGGCCGACAACCCTTCATATTGGCTGAATTTACTCAACGGAAAGCCCTTCCGCCTGAACAACATAATCCAAGGCTTCCTCCATTGAACGACGCACCGCTGCGGTAGTCCGATGAAGAAAAGAGTGGAGCGCGGCATCGGCCGGATTCCTGTCCTCACACTCGCTGCTATATTTTTCAAAGGCTGCCAGGCCCTGCAAGAGACCGGCAAGATGCTGGGGGCATTCACACTCAACGGTCGTTGAAA
>JAKMEV010000314.1:0-6508 GCA_022425785.1 Akkermansiaceae bacterium
GGGTTCCGGTTCAGAGCATTTTCACCTGAGACGGGGGACCTTACGAAAGAAGAGAGGTCCTCGACCTATTGTTTTGAGCGAATCGATCATTTTGATCAATCTGCCCATTTGCTCACTCCTATTCGGAAGGCGGATCGGAAAAGTTGAGTTGTTGGAGGTGCGTCTTTTCTTTGCCAGAGAAGGCGCTTGTCCGGGATGCCCAATGTGACTCAAAGACAACCGTTCAGGGAGCTGGGGAAGGGGCAGTTGGAGTCGGTGCGCTTTCTGTCTATCCCGCCCAAGAGTCTCCAAATTGGGCCTTGGAGAGGGTGTTCGACAGAAAAGTGGGAGGAAATCGGGTCTTTCTGCAATTCATTGACCGTTTGGGGGCTTTGGCGTAAACGCTCCTCGCCGCTATGTCTGAAAAGCCCACGATCATCTATACCAAGACCGACGAAGCGCCATTTTTGGCCACCCAATCACTTTTGCCGATCATCAAGGCTTTTACCAAATCCTCGGGGATTGAGGTGGAGACCCGTGATATCTCGCTTGCCGGACGGATTTTGGCGGTTTTCGCAGACAAGCTGCCCGCTGATCAGGTCGTTTCCGATGCGCTTGCCGAGTTGGGTGGGCTGGCCAAGACCCCCGAGGCGAATATCATCAAGTTACCCAACATTAGTGCTTCGGTCCCCCAGTTGGTGGCTGCGATTTCCGAACTCCAGGCCCAAGGCTATACGCTGCCTGACTACCCTGAGAGCCCGTCCAATGATGAAGAGTCAGACAACAAGGCTCGTTATGATCGAGTGAAGGGAAGTGCGGTGAATCCCGTTCTCCGTGAAGGAAACTCTGATCGCCGGGCCCCCAAGGCCGTGAAGGAATTTGCCAAGGCCAACCCTCACTCGATGGGAGCGTGGACTTCCGATTCCAAAACCCGCGTCGCAACCATGTCGGAGGGAGATTTCTTTTCGAATGAAAAGTCCGTCACCATCGCCGAGGCCACTTCGGTAAGGATTGAACACATCGCCACTGACGGAACGGTCACCGTCCTTAAGGAAGGCATTGATCTTCTTGCCGGTGAAATTTTCGATGCCACTGCAATGAGTAAAGCCGCTCTCGTGTCATTTCTCAGCGAGCAGTTTGCCGCAGCCAAGAATGAGGGAGTTCTGCTCTCACTCCATATGAAGGCGACCATGATGAAGATTTCCGACCCGATTATCTTCGGTCATGCGGTCGAGTTGTATTTCGCAGACCTCCTCGCAAAACACAGTGAAGTCCTTGCCGGTCTCAATGTTGATTTCAAGAATGGTTTTGGTGATCTCGTCGCCAAGATCGATTCACTTCCTGTTGATCAAAAAGCTGCCATCGAAGCAGACATCGCGGTGGCTTACGAAGCTGGTCCCGATCTGGCGATGGTGGATTCCGACAAAGGAATTACCAACCTGCACGTGCCGAGTGACATCATTATCGATGCCTCGATTCCCGCGATGATTCGGAATTCCGGTCAGATGTGGGACAAGGATGGGGCAGTGCAAGACACCATCGCGGTGATCCCCGATAGCTCTTATGCCGGCGTTTACCAGGCGACGATTGATTTCTGTAAGGAACACGGCGCATTCGATCCAACTACCATGGGCACTGTTCCTAACGTTGGCCTCATGGCGCAGAAAGCCGAGGAATACGGCTCACATGATAAGACTTTCGAAATTTCCTCCGCCGGGACTGTCCGTGTGATTAACGTAGCCGGAGAGACACTCATCGAGCATTCGGTTGAAGAGAGCGATATTTGGCGTGCCTGCCAAACCAAGGATGCTCCGATTCAGGACTGGGTCAAGCTCGCTGTGAACCGCGCGCGCGCGACCGGTTCTCCGGCTATTTTCTGGCTCAACGAAGAACGTGCGCACGACGCTGAGCTCATCGCGAAAGTGGGCGAGTATCTTGGTGATCATGACACTGAGGGATTGGACCTCCGAATTCTGAATCCTGTCGAAGCCGCTAAAGTGAGCCTGCAACGTCTTAAGGACGGAGAGGAAACAATCTCAGTCACTGGCAATGTGCTTCGCGATTATCTCACCGACCTGTTCCCAATCCTTGAGGTGGGAACGAGCGCCAAGATGCTCTCCATTGTTCCGCTGATGAATGGCGGCGGTCTTTTCGAAACCGGTGCCGGAGGATCTGCTCCGAAACACGTGCAACAGCTTGTTGCTGAAAACCATCTTCGTTGGGATTCTCTGGGAGAGTTTCTCGCTCTCGCCGTTTCTTTGGATCACGTGGGAACGGATAAGGCCAAGGTGCTCGGGAAGACTCTCGATGATGCCACCACGGAAGTTCTCCTCAATAACAAGTCGCCCCAGCGGAAGTCGGGCCAGCTCGATAACCGGGGAAGTCATTACTACTTGGCGCTCTTCTGGGCCAAGGAGCTTGCAGCACAAGATGACGATGTTGAACTCAAGGCTGAGTTTGGACCTATTGCGATTAAGCTCGCCGAGTTTGAAACCTTGATTATCGAGGAGCTGAATAGCGGGCAAGGGAATGCTGTGGAACTCGAGGGATATTACGCGCCGAATCACGAAAAGTTGACTGCGGTAATGCGACCGAGCACGGCTTTTAACGCCATCATTGACACCATTTAGAAATGCGCAAAGAGGATCTGGCCACCGCCCTAAAGGGCTTTGCCATGGGAGCAGCCAATGTTGTTCCCGGGGTTTCCGGTGGTACGATCGCCTTTATTACGGGGATCTATGAGCGTCTCATTGAGGCTCTGAAATCCTTCGACGTTGAGGCTGTTAAGCTGGGGTCAAAGTTTCAAATCAAAGAGCTTTGGACCAAAGTCGACGGGCGATTTCTTCTTTCGATGGGGATTGGCGTGATCCTCGCATTTGCGACGCTGGCAAAACTCCTGAAGTGGGGGTTTGAACATCATCCGGTCCTGGTGTTTTCTTTATTTTTCGGTCTGATTTTGGCATCCATTCCTTCGGTTGGAAAAATGATCCGAAAATGGGATCCTTCGGTATTCGTTGTTTTTTTGGTAGGGCTCGGAATTGCGGTGTCGATTGCTTTTCTCACTCCAGCCTCGGAAAGTAACAATCCAATCTACCTTGGGATCTGCGGTGTGGTTGCGATTTGCAGCATGATTATTCCGGGTTTGAGTGGTTCCTTCGTTCTGCTTCTAATGGGGAATTATGAGCTCATCATGCTCGATTCTCTCAGCGCGCTTTTTGGTGGTGATTTGAAGACGGCGCTGCCGGTTTTGATTCCGGTTGGAATTGGCGCGGTGGTGGGGCTTCTCGTGCTTTCGAGATTTCTCAGTTGGCTCTTTCGGACCCATCATGACAACGCTGTCAGTGCGATCACGGGATTTGTGACGGGGTCGTTAGTCATCATTTGGCCCTGGAAAACCACGATGACCACCTTGATCATTGATCGGCACGGAGAGGAGAAGGAAAAGATTATCGGATTCAAGGATTGGTCTCTTCCGGATTTTGCGCGGGGAGAGACCTGGTTGGAGATCGGTGCGGTTGCGATTGGAATCGCCTTGATCGTTTTCATCGATCGAATCGCTCATAAAGACAAAGCAGTATGAATCCGGCAATTGGCATCATCGGAGGAAGTGGCGTTTCAGGATTTGACGGTCTTGAGAATGTTGAGGAGCGAAATGTAACGACGCCTTTTGGCGATCCTTCTGATTCCTTGATCGGCGGGCAATACCAGGGGCGACAGGTTTGGTTTTTATCACGGCATGGCAAAGGACATTCCATTCTGCCGACTGAGGTAAATCACCGCGCTAATTTTTGGGCCTTGCGTTCGCTCGGCGTTCGCTGGGTGATTTGCGCGACTGCGGTGGGGAGTTTGAAGGAGGAATATCCTCCTCGTTCGATTGTCATTCCGGACCAGTATTTTGACCGCACCAGTCAGCGGGCAAATAATACCTTTTTTGGAGAAGGGATTGTGGCTCATGTTAGTTTTGCCGATCCCACCAGTAACGGCTTGCGCGAGATTCTTCAACGTGCAGGAGAGGAGGAGGGGGCGCAGATTCAAAATGGCGGGACCTATGTCTGCATGGACGGTCCGGCTTTTTCAACACGGGCAGAGTCGTCCTATTATCGTCATTTTGGGTATGATATTATCGGAATGACCAATCTGCCTGAAGCCAAGCTCGCACGGGAGGCGGAGATGTCCATTGCCTCGTTGGGAATGGTGACCGACTACGATTGTTGGAGAGAGGAAGGTGAAGCGGTTGATGCGAGCTCTGTGGTGGAGCACCTGGCGGCGAACGCGGAAATGAGCGGTCGAATCATCAAGCGGGCGATTTCCATGATTCCCCTGGAAGCAAATTGGCCGGAGCATTCATCGCTGGATGCAGCATTATTTACTCCCAAAGACCATTGGCCCGAGAAAACCGCGCGGAGGTTGGCTCCGATTCTTGAGCGGTTTTAACCTAGAAGGAGTAGGTTGCGCCCAGGCCGAGACTGAATCCGGAGAGGTCGACGTCGAAGTCACTCTCGCCGACTGAGTCCCTCAAGGATTCGCTCCAGTCGTAGCGGGCATTTCCTTGAACCGACCATGATTCGCTGATTTGGTATCCGATGGTGCCCTGAAGATAGAATCCATAGAGGACGTCCGTTCCGGAGTTCTTGAAGTTGGATGATCCGACTTCAACTGGAGCTCCGCCGTTAGTGACCTGAATGAGCCGGTCACTGCGATTAGCATCCCAGTCCGCGAAGTTCAGAACAAATCCCGCTCCGATGCCGGTAATTAAATAGCTCTCCGATTGATAAATGGCCTCCGCCCCGATTGAGAAACCGAATAGATTGACGTCGAGGTTTTCATGAATGGAGTCAGAGAATACGGCATTATCGGGAGTCATTCGGAGGGAATCTTCGTAGGATCTTGCGCCGGCAATCGGTTCGGCGGGCAGGAGCGGTGCGACGGCGCCGGGAGACCCGATGTAGGGGGCATCGGGAAGGACCAGTCCAGTGGAGTCGAATTGATCGATGGTTCTGACATCGAAGATGCTTCGGTTCTCGGTTGAGTTGATCGTATTTAATCCTCCTTGTTGTCCGTCGAAGTTGGTGAAGCTCAGATGGAGGGAGGGGCCGACGCTCCAACCATTTCCCAAATCGGTGAGATGGCTCAGAGTCAGGGATGGCGAGATCTCCCAATCATCTTCGGTGCTCCAATCACTTGGTGAGAGAGAGTTCGATGTCGTGACAACGCGGCGTTCTCCTCCGTCGGCATAAAACTCCAATCGATCGATCTGAATTTGGTCAGGAGTGACGTATCCATAGTCGGTCGTTCTGCCGGTTGCCGCAGTTCGGGGCCCGGGGTTCACAAAGCCGTTGTCGTAGTCCCGGTTGAAGGGACCTGTTTCCGGCCCGATTCTAGAGGGGGTTGTAAATGAACTCGCTCCGAAGGCATTTGGAACGGAGAGCCCGGTTGGGGCGGTATCAAAGTTGATTTTCCCAATTTGCCGCCCCGAGATTCCGAAGCCAAAATTCCACGGAGATTTTGGTTGGGAAGTCAATTTTGGGAGGTCGATGACGCCTTTCGAGGAATAGTCTGTCGCAGGAGGGAGGGGGAGTCCTCCTTTGGCAGAGTTGAGAGCGTCCTCGCCAGCGGTGGCAGGGAGAATGCTGAGGGCGAAATAGGTGGATCTGAATCTGAAGTTCATGAGAATTTGGGAGATGGAATTATTGATCGGCAACTTTTTTAATCACGCGGTAGAGGCGGCGTTTCTCCTCTCGGGGATGGCTCGATGTCTTGGGCGGACCATTGTCGATCCATTGTAATCGGGTCCCTCCAGCCACAACATCGGGCGCGACATTGCTCCAAGTCTCACCGTCATTACTATATTGGATTGTGAAAACCTGGTCGATCTGGGAATCGAACTCGATCAGAAGGTCTCCATTTGGAAGGATTTTTGGAGGGTCAACATTGACGCCTTCTCCGGCCACTTGTTCGTCTTCGGGGTCGAGCAATTCGATCTTAAAAGTAGGTTCGATTCCTCCCGAGGCATCAGCCTGATAATATTCCACGACCAAATCGATGCTCTCACCACTGGCAAGAGCCTGTTTGTAGAGCAGGTAGGAAGTGCCATCGATGGTAGCACCTTGGGCATTATGCACCGTGACGCCATCCGGCAGTTCGCTGACGAGAATGCGGAAAGAGGGAAGAGTGCCGGGATTGTCGTTGGTAATGGTGATGACTTGCTTGAAGAGGCCTGTTTGGAAATCCAGTGCGACGGCACCTTGAGGAAGTCTCGTGCTGAATGGACTGACGACATCAGTCGCGATAATAGCTGTGTCATCGGCAGTGTTAAGGAGCGTTTCGTTCGCTCCTGAAACGGTGGCTTCATTTTCAATAAGATCGATACCGCCTGCGACGGTCTCCGAGACATTGAAGTAGTAGATGATCGTGGATGAAGCTCCGACGCCGAGATCACCAACTGTCCAGAGCGAGTCTGCGAAAGATGTGCCGGGTCCCGGACTGATGGAGTCGACAGTGGCCCCGGCAGGTAAGGTCTCACCTATAT
>JAKMEV010000354.1:0-5007 GCA_022425785.1 Akkermansiaceae bacterium
GCAGACATGAAAGTGTAGTCATGGTTACGAATTGGTGCAATTGATTTCCGAAGAAATTGGAGAATTTACGATTCTGATGGCATTCCTGAGGATTTGCAGAAAATTCAGGAGACAGAACTTCCAAGTCTGTGCGTTTTATCAATACTCAACACGAACATGACCGAGCTTCTTATTAAGCCCGCCCGCGAAACTGGTTGTTCTGATCTGCCCGCCCTTGAGGAAGCAGTTCAGGAAGCCAGTCAGCGCCAGCACTCTCCTCTCGACGATATTCTCGACACCGGATTGGTGGACGAGGAACCCTATATGCGTGAATTGGCTACCGGCCTTTATCTCGACTGGTTGCCTGAAATTCCCGATTTTGAGAGCGCTTTGCCGCTTCGTGCGGCATGTGGACCCCAGATCGCCCTGAAACATCGCGTGCTTCCCATCGAAATTGATGGAGACAATGCCCGCCTGCATATGGTGACTTATGATCCGTTGAATTTGCTCGCCAGACAGGCTGCGGCGCAGGCTATCGATCTCCCCATTGTCTGGCACATGGCCTCACGACGCCGGGTGCATGATGCGTTGCGGAAACTCTATGGGGTGGGTGCCGATACCTTTGAGCAGCTACTGGAGGGGCGGGATCTCGATTTTGATAATCTCGAAGCCAAGGATGAGGCCAGCGTCATTGACGAAGTTGAGGACGAAGAGGCCAGCGTGGTGAAGTTTGTGAACCAGATTGTTCGTGAGGCGCTGGATCAGAAGGCGACGGATATTCACGTCGAGCCGATGACAGACAACCTCCGGATTCGCTATCGGGTGGATGGCAGCCTCGTGGATATTGCCGTGCCCGATAATATCAAGGCTCTGCAGTCATCGGTGATTGCTCGTTTGAAAATTATGTCCAAGCTCGACATTGCCGAGCGCCGCCTTCCCCAGGATGGCCGGATTAACCTTCAGTTTGAGGGATCATCCATCGACGTTCGTGTTGCGACCGTGCCGACAGTGGAGGGGGAGTCGGTCAGTTTGCGTTTGTTGAACCAAGAGAAATTCAATGTGGAATTGCTTGGGATGGAGGACTTCGTTCTCTCCAAAATCCAGAGCATTCTCAGCCTGCCCAACGGAATTATTTTGATCACCGGTCCGACTGGCTCCGGTAAGTCGACGACGCTCTATTCCTTCCTGAGCGAACTCAATACCTCCGATACTCGGATCGTGACGATTGAGGATCCGGTGGAGAACAAGCTCGAAGGGGTGATGCAGATCGCGGTGAAGAGTGAGATCGGCCTGACTTTTGCGAGTGGACTTCGTTCCATCCTTCGAGCCGACCCGAATATCGTAATGCTGGGTGAGATTCGAGATCTTGAAACAGCGGAGATTGCCATTCGTGCATCCCTGACCGGTCACCTGGTATTTTCGACTCTGCACACCAACAACGCGATTGGTGGTATCAGTCGATTGGTTGATATGGGCGTGGAGCCATTCCTGGTGGCTGCTTCGGTTCGGGCTTTCCTGGCCCAGCGTCTGGTGCGTCGCCTCTGTAACCATTGTAAGATTCCCATCGAGATTCCACAGAATGTGCGGGATCGCTTTAGTATTCCACCGAGTATTGAGGGGCAGGCCTACGAGCCGAGTGGGTGTGACAAGTGTCGTAACACGGGATTCTCAGGTCGAATTGCGATTTACGAAGTGATCCTTATTGGCAGCGCCATGGAGGAAATGGTTGCCAAGAATGTCGCGGCACCCGAATTGATGGAACAGGCTGTCAAAGATGGTTACGTTCCAATGAGGGAGTATGGCTGGCACAAGGTGATGAAAGGAATCACCACGGTGGAGGAGGTGATTTCAGTGACGGCATCCGATCTAGGGGGAGAGGAGTAATCAAAGAAGATCGTGGCTAGTTTTAAATACAAAGCGCTGGATTCAAGCGGGTCGATTGTTACCGGTGAGCTGACAGCCGGAGATCGCGGTGAGGCCTTACGTCAGTTGGACCGAAAGAAGTTGCAGCCAGTGTCGTTGAATATGGATAGCGGCGGCGCAGGACCCAAGGAAAAGGGGTCGGCCACGAAATCAGCTGCTCCGGGGAAGGCTGCTGCTCCAGGGAAACCTGTGCTCGCCGATGAGGAAATCCCCGATGGGCCAGTGAAGCTTAAGCGCACTGACGTGGTGCTCTTTACCGAGGAGCTCTCGGACATGCTTTCGGCGGGACTGCAATTGGAGCCTGCTCTTCGGGCGATGGAAAATCGTCAGGAACTCGGAGGTCTCAAGGCGGTCTCGACCAAGATTCGTCAGCTGGTGCGGGATGGTAATTCTTTTTCCTCTTCCCTGAAGCGAGTGAGTCCCAGCTTCGGTCCATTGTATTGCAGTTTGGCTGCGGCCGGAGAGGCCAGTGGTGCTCTCGATACCATTCTCGACCGACAGGCCCACTATCTGAAGACCTTGCAGGAACTGCAGGGAAAGGTGATATTAGCGATGATTTATCCAGCCTTCCTAATTATGGCCGGGATTGGCGTGGGAATTGTCTTTGTGACGAAGTTGATTCCGCAATTGGTGGGACTTCTCGAAAGCACGCCTGGGAGTAAGATTCCCCTCGGTGCACAGATCATGATGGGGGCCTCCAACTTTTTTGGGAAATGGTGGCTGGTCATCGCATTGGCGCTTGGTGCGGGGGCGATTTTGTTTAAAGCCTGGAAAGACAACGAAGAGAACCGTCCTACCTGGGACCGGGTGAAGTTAAAGCTTCCGCTTTTTGGGGCGGTGATCGAACGACGATTTTACGTTCAGTTTTTGGAGACGATGGCGAATTTGGTTGGTAATGGACTGCCCCTGTTGAGGGCTCTGGAGTTGACTCGAGACGCGACACAAAATCTCTTCATTCGATCTCACCTCACCGAGATGGTTGAGTGGGTGGGAGATGGTCGTTCGCTTTCAGCATCGATGATGCGGAGCGGAGTTTTCTCACCTCTATTGATCGATATGGTGACTGTGGGTGAGCAGACCGGAAAGATTGATATCGCGCTTCGTAAAGCGGGGGTTCGTTTTGATAAGGAGCTGAACAATGCCCTTCAGCGAATCATGGCCTTGATTATGCCGGCTGTTCTCTTGGTGATGGCCCTTTTGATTGGGTCGATGGCCTACCTCATGATTACCGCGATTTTCCAAACCATCCAAAGTATCGGCGGAAAATGATTCGAGCAAAACAGGTTCACCGCTCTTATCATCTCGGAAAAAAAGAGATTGAAGTCCTCAAAGGAATTGATCTTGAGATCAAGGCCGGTGAAAAGGTCTTTCTCTGTGGCCCGAGTGGAGCAGGAAAGACGACCTTGATGTACACCCTTGCCGGATTGGAATCTCCAAAAAAGGGGCAGGTCTATATTGGCGATGTCGATTTTTACAATATGTCGTCGTCTCATCAGGCTCAGCTGCGAAATGACAAGATCGGCTATATCTTTCAAAATTACTTCCTCCTGCCTGAACTAACCGCACTCGAAAATGTCATGGTTCCCGGCTTGATCGGGGGAGCTTCCCAAAAGGAACAGGCCGAGGCGGCCCTAGCGAGGGTGGGGTTGGCTAAACGGGTCGATCACCTGCCTGCGGAATTGTCAGGTGGCGAACAGCAACGGGTTGCCATTGCGAGGGCTCTGGTGAACAGCCCCTCGATCATTTTTGCCGATGAACCCACGGGGAACCTGGATTCAGCTAATGGCGATGAAGTGATGAAAATCCTCATGGAAGTAGTTGAGGAACAGAATGCCACACTGGTGGTGGTGACCCACGATTCTTCGCTTTCGAGGCTGGGAGACCGTGTTTTCACGATTAAGGACGGAAAAGTGGCAACTGACTAATTCCTATTGTGGCTGACAGACCGTTATTTTTGTGTCGTATGAATCAAGATGCCATCGAATCTTCCTCCTGAAATCACCTCCGGCCTGAGAGCTATCAGGCGGCGGATTAAGCGAATTCAACTTGGTAGGGGTCTTTTGCGAGTCCTTTCCGTTGTTTTGGGGGGGCTCTTTATTCTGGTTGCCCTGGATTATTTTTTGGCTCCATTGTCTTCCGGCGTCCGCGCCGTGGCTTTCTTTTGTTGGTTGGCAGTCGCCGCATACGGAGTTTTCCGCTTTTTGCTCAGGCCCTTGACCCGAAAAATCTCATTGGTCCGATTGGCCCGTTGGCTTGAGGAACGCCACCCGGAAGTTCAGGAGCGCATCAGTACTGCCCTGGAGCTGTCGGATTATCCCGATGGAATCTCTCCGGACCTTCTCCGCGAGCTTTCAAAGGATGCAGCCAAGGATGTTGGTGAGTTGAATCCCAACGACGAAGTGCGCTCGGAGCGGGTCAAAAAATCTCTCTGGCCGGCTGCGGTCATGGTTGTGGCCTTAATCTCGCTTCTGGTGATTTGGCCTCGGGAAATGACACGTCTTCTTTCACGAGCGGTGTCACCATTTTCTGATCTCGGAAACGTCGGCGCATTCCGCTTCACCATGAATCCCGGGGATTTGGAAGTTCTCGAAGGTGACGAGGTGTTGATCGAAATGACCTATGAAGGAGAGCTTAATGGCGATCTTGATTTTTTGGTAACCAAGGATGGGGAGGTTTTATCCGAGTCGCTGAGCCCGGTCTCAAGCGAAGGAAACAAGCACACTTTCCAATATCATTTGCCCTCGGCCGAAGACGGCTTCTTTTATTCGGCCAGAGTTGGCAGGAGTGAAAGCGATCAGTTTGAAGTGAGGGTCTGGCCGATTCCTCTCCTGCGGGATGGCGTCGCTCGCTACCAATATCCGGAATATACCGGTTGGTCCGATCGATCCGAGGGTCTCGATGGCGGGATTAAGGCTCTTCCGGGAACACAGGTGACCGTTACCGGGACTTTCGACTCTCCGATCAAAAGCGGAGAACTCCTTTTTGAATCCAAGGAGCTTGGTGATGTAGAGGTTGAGAATTCGGCCAATGGATCCAGCTTTCGCTGGACCCAAACAATTGTTCCGGAAACTCTCGGGAATGCGACTTTGATGGTGACTCATAAAT
>JAKMEV010000270.1:0-6575 GCA_022425785.1 Akkermansiaceae bacterium
TGATCGAAGTCCAAATGCGATTTCCCACCGCAAGAATTTCGTAGCGATTCCATTCGCCCGGCTTCACCGCCTTTTCGCCACGACCAGTCCAGTCGAGTTTCCCGCGTCCATGTTCGTGATAAAGACGACCCCAAATATTTTTTCCGGCATCAGCCTGATAACCTACCGCCTGCATGTTCTTAGTCGGCAGTGGTCGGGAGCGAAACTGAATGCCCGCGTTTCGGTTATCGACCGGCATTAGCACGTCGAGCGAGAGATAGAAATCGCCCACCTTGACATCGGACCACAGGAATTTGTTATTGGGAACGTGCTTGCCGCTATGCCCGGTAATAATGCCATCCTTAACCGACCAGAATTCCATCTCCCCTTTCCAACCGGAGAGGTCTTTTCCGTTGAAGAAGTTGGTTTCGATTTTTGGCTCAGCCGAACAGAAGCCGGAAAAGGCAAGGACGGTCCAACTATAGAATAGGCAGGTAAAATTCTTAATCATTGGTTCGGTGATTCTTATTAAACTCATCCGGTAGCCCCGGAAATCGGGGACATTTTTCTACTCTTTCAAACAAGAATAATTACTCCGCCCTTGGAGCCTCGAATCCGAGAAAGGGCTCACCGGCATTCTCAAAAAGATAACGGATCGCGCGCTCATCCAAAGCCCGTCCATAAAACTGCACATCATCAATCATTCCGCCCAAGCGCTGCGGTTTGTGATTATGATTCGATGGTAGGAAGCCAATATAGGCTTCAGTGACATTCCCAAGATCATAGGGAGTCAGGGTCGGTGAACTCAGGCGATGCCCGACGGATCGGGAAACCAAATATCGTCCGTCGACATACAAAGTCACCTCACGTCCGGAAACCATCACGGCGACGTGTTGCCACTGCCCTTTCTTCCAGCCCGGCACCCGTCCTTGAACGGCATCAAAAAGTGGTCCTTGCTGCCAACCATAGACGAGGAGATTCCCCCACAATTCGAACTGCACCCGGTTACGGGGTGTTCCATCGGAGAACGAAAATACCATATTGCTGGCATCCTTGACCCAGGTCGCAAAAGTAAAACTCCGCACATCCATCATGACCGGAATATGTTCACTGATATCGATGTGATCATCCCCATCCAATCGCAGCGCCCCACCACTTCTCCCGGCGACAGCAACGTCTTCCATCCTCCCCCTGAAAAGCGCATGCCGGTCGTGCCCCGAATCATCAAGGATGGAGCCGCCTTCACTGGCATCATCAAATTTCCAATGCGCCAACAACCCGGAATTTTGCGAAGACTCCGGATCAAGCGGCTCACCACCTACCGAAACAATCTCTCCTGTTTCACTCACAACAGCTTCCAATCCGGCCGCCAACGAGGAAATTTTCCGATCGGCTCCGTCGCCTCCCGTATGAAGATCGACCCTCCCCTCGGTAACCTTCACCTCTGATTCCGCGCCATTGCCCGTACTCATTTCAAATCGAGTCCCAAGATCAACCACCTCCATATTCTCCGTTCCAATCACAAAACCAGACGCCCCCTCTGGAGCATGCACCTTCACCCCACCGGATTCTAAAAATCCCCGTAAGGCACTATCGATGCCAAACACCGCCGGACCGGTCAGCTCCACGGTGGCACCACAGTGGAACTCAAGATCTACCGAGCCTCGCTCCAACATGATCCATCCTTTGCCCAGAAGACTTCCAGCCTTCGTCGGCAGCTCGTGACCACCTGCAAAGACCACATCCTCACTCACCCCGCTCAGCTTCACCACCGATCCCACTTCACCTCTCTCCGGCGATGAGGGGTCTTCGTCATCGCTCCACAACATCCACCCCAGAGTCAGACTCAGAAGAAGCAAGGCTGCCACTCCCATTCGCTCCCAGTGACGGACTGTTCTGCTAGACGAATGTACCCGTCGAAATTTAATAACCTCATCCTCTTCGCCGGAATCAGACGCTGAAAGCTGTGACCCCAAGAAACTCTCAAGTTCAACAAACTCCCTGAAGCGGGCACGATGAGACGAGTCTTCATCCAACCATTGTGCCAGCTCATTCTTCTCATCATCCGACAGCTCATCGACGAGATACCGCTCAAACAATTCTTCTTCGCTCATATCGCTTCTTCCGTTCGATTTCGTTGCAAACATTCCCTCAACTTCGCTTTCGTCCGCTGCAAACTCTTCTTCACGGCCTCCCTGCCCATCCCAATTTTCAGAGCCGCTGCGTCATAACTCATCCGCTCGGTATAGATACATTCAAGAATCCTTCGTGGACGCTCTCCGAGCTTCGACAAACACGCTTCCAGGCCTCGATAGCGCTCCCGGGTATCCTCGGCGTATTTCCGTGTTTCAACTTCTTCAAAGGCGGCATCGACGGTATCGACGAGCAGCTTATCGACGAGTTTCGCTCGTCGATTTTTCTTATCCAACGACTGCAGCACCTTGAGCCGGACAATCGCCCGCGTCCACGCCATCATCGAAGTCCCCTCCTCAAAATCGGCGAATTTCTCCATCACTACGATGAAAGCCTCTTGCACCGGATCCTCCGCCTCAGTTCGGTCTTTTAGCAAGCTATAGGCATACACTTCCAATGCTCTCCGGCATCGGAAAGCCTCGGTCACGACCCGATGTCGCCTTTCGTTCTCAGTGGGAGAATGATTCATTCTATCTTTAATCCAGCCAAACTGGGAAAAGGGGACATTTTTTCAATCCTCAAAGAAGAATTGTCGAATTCCTCGCGATTACTGATCGGCGCCGACTGCACCGCGGAGGGGATAAAACTATGCCTCGACGATTCGGAGATAAATTCTCCTGTTCATCTCCTTCACTTCATGAGTCCTCAAAGCCTTGCACACCGGCTTACGTGCCGGGCTGCCGTCCTCCAGATTGAAGCGGCCATTGTGCTTTGGGCATTCGATCATTTTCTCTACGATCAAGCCATCGGCGAGGTGGGTTCTTCCGTGAGTGCAAATGCCATCCGTCGCGTAGAGCGCTCCTTCCCCGTCCCGGTAAACGGCATAGGTTCCGTCCCCATGATCAATGCGACGGACATCCATCGCCTGCAATTCTTTCGACTCACAAACATCCAGCCAGCCTTCTTCGTCTGACTCCGTCCCGCTTTGAGCCACCTTCTCCACCGCGGTCCCAGCCGATTCGGGAAGCACTAGCTCGACATAAAACCCGGGCTCCTCGGTCTGCCGGATCAAGGTCGGGATCATCTCCCTCCAGCACGACCAGAGACTGGGATAAGGCGGAGGGCAGTCGTCCTTCATCAGCTCATAAAGCTTCGGAACGGCATGATAAGGCACCAAGGGGAACATATGATGTTCGACGTGGTAATTCATGTTCCAATAGAGAAAGCGATTGATCCGGTTGGTCAGAAAAGTCCGCGAATTCAAACGGTGGTCGAGCACGTCTTCGGCCAAGCCGGTATGCTGGGTGAGGCCGTATACAAGCATCAACCACGTTCCAAATAAATTGGGCAGGCCAATAAATAAAACTGGAATCCAGCTTTGAAAAACGATCGAGGAAACGGTCACCAAAAAGTAAATTAACAAATGAACACGAGCAGTACGAGTCACTTTGGAATATTCACTTTTCGGGATGAATTCCATCTCCCGTTCTGAGATCTTCCCCACCGAATGTAGAAAGAGATTCTTAAAATATTGGGGGTAGGCGCGAATAGCAAAGAGTCCCAAGAGAATCCCGGCAATATCTGGAGGCCGGGGCGCGGCGATCTCCGGATCGCGTCCCACGATGATGGTATCGCTGTGATGCCGCGTATGAGACCACCGCCAGATCACGCCCTCTCTGAGAACCATGAAGGAGGCGATCTCGTAGAGGACACTATTCATCCAATCCGTTTTGAATGCAGTCCCGTGCAGTGTTTCATGCCAACGGGAGTCGGCACTACCCGCGTAAATCGCGGCATAGATCAGATACGGAAAGACCGCCCACAATGATCCCCAGAGGGAAACTGTCGCTGCCGCCGAGCCAAAAATAATTCCAAACCAGACCAGAGTATCCCGAATCGCCGGACCATCACGCCGCACCAATAATTCCCGCATGGTCTCGCGCGGGATGGGACTTTGATACCACTCCGCCTCGGCGAGCCCAGCTTCGATAGCTTTCTGCGAATTCTTCCGATTGAGAAGATATCGCGATTGATCTGACACCACTTCACTCATGACTTATCCACGCAGACCAACCTGATCCATCAAGCGGGCCGTCTCGGTGTAGGCTTCTTCCACCCACTCCACAATACGGGCCGGGTCTGGAGAATACTCCAGTTCAATTGAAACCGCGCCATCGATAGTGAGCTCCTTGATCGCTTGAAGATAAGGCGCAAACTTCACCACGCCACGTCCCGGAGGAAGATCGCCATGCACTTTTCCATCACAGTCACTGATGTGCACATGGATGGCCTGTCCCGCGAGCTTTGCCACCTCCTCTGGCCCGTTGTCTGCCAAAACAAGATGAGAGACATCAATGTTGGCCTTCACTCTTGGATGGTCGCACTCACTGACAAAGCGGGACATTTCATCGATGCTATTGAGCAAACTCAAGCGGAAGGGTTCCAATTCCAGCGCAATGTCGATGCCCTTGCTATCAGCATAGTCACCCAGAATTCGACAGGATTCCAAACCCCACCGCCATTGATCATCAGGCCCGATCACTTCGCGCTGCCAAATGTATTCTCCCAACACCAGAAGGATATTCCCCGCTCCCCACTGCGCAGCGAGGTCGATGAAATTCTTACATCGCTCGATGTGATAATCGCGAACAGGGTCGTTGAAATCAATCAAGCCGATCGCCACCACAGGAAGAGAAAGAATCGGCAGACCTTTCGACTCACACAAATTTCCAATCCGGGAAATTTCCTCAGCCGAAAGCAACGACGGCTCGGTGAAAATATCAACGGAGTCAAATCCGATCCGGGCGATATGCTCAAGCCCGGTCAAGGTGTCTACTCCGGCCTGGCCAAAAGCGCTATTAATAATTCCTAGTTTCATAAATTCTTAAATTGAGTTCAAGCGAACCCGGCGTTGTTCCCGAGAACTTCTCACCGCCGCATCCACCAAGGCGATGGTCTTCAAATTATCACGACCATTGAGCATCGGAGGCCTATCCTCCTGCAAGGCCGTCAGGAGATCGAGCATCGTTCCCTTGAAGGCATCAGGAAACCAACTCCCGTCCAGTTGTGCCGTCGTAAATCCCTCGTCTCCTTTCGCGGCATGCCGCAAACTCGAAGGACTGGTATAGGGGTCCTTACACCAACCGATATCTCCAATTGCAAGACCATCGGTTCCTTCAATACGATACTCGATTCGAATATCGCCCGGACAACCTTCCTGGGCCGGGCCGGTCCAGACATCATCAATCACGACTGCCCGAAAACCATTGCCGTATTCTAAAATACTGGTGCAAATCCCGTCCTGATGAGGAAACTCCGTCCGCGGATCAGGGCGCGTGCTGCAATAGATCGCCTCCGGATCTCCATGCCAATACCGGATACAATCGAGATGATGAATCGACATAATCTTCAATGAAGCACTTTGCAACTCAGCCTGCCAGGGCTGCCAGTGAGGAATGCCACGCATATCAATGGTGGTGAAAACGGGGTCACCAAACCGACCGCTCTTCAACAAGCGATCAGCCTCCGCCACTGAAGGATCGAAGCGCATGTTTTGATTCACTGCCAAAACAATTCCCGCCTTCTCACATTCCTCTACAATCGAGAGCGCCCCAGCGTAATCAAGAGCGAGCGGTTTCTGGGCCAGAATCCCTTTGACCGTTCCCCGCCGGCAAGCTTCGCGAATGAGATCAGCCTGATGCTGCGGAGGCACCGCAATATCGAGAACTTCGATCGAAGCATCGGCCAACAACATCTCAAAACTTTCATAAACCGTCTCGATACCATGCTCGCCCGCAACCCGCTCGGCATTTTTTTTTGTCCGCGAAGCAATTGCCACGACGTTCAGCCTCAATTTTTGGTATGCTGGAAGATGACAGTCATTGACAATAAATCCACTCCCGAGAATTCCGATCCGGGTGTTTGTCACATCTGGGTTCATGGTTTGATCAAGGAGTTAGACTGGTTTGAAAAACGATATTCTGTTCGAGTTTTCTGAGGAATGCCCGGCTCAACAAGAATCGACCCAAACTCACCGCTTCCATCGAAGGCATTTGGGTATCCCTCGCATTCGAAGCACACTCCGGCACCCGCATTGTATGGAACTCCTCCTTTCCCGACAAGCTCCCCATTCAATCCCTTTCCTCCATAAAATTGAATACACGAACAATCCGTCGCAACTTCCATCGTTCGGCCCGATCCCGGATCACGAAGCCTTGCGACAAGTCGAACGACATCACTTTCACCCAACCAATAAAGGTCTCCGTGCTCCTGCCAAAGCCCGGCTACGAAATCCCCCATGCGGATAGCTCTTCGAGCATCATTCGCCTGGCCCTCGACAGATCGACACTCGCCAGTCAGCCCCATTTTTTCGTCAGCGCAAAAAGCCGCCTCACTTAAAATTACGACTTCATGATCATCTGTCGTCCCTGAAGCCTCACCAGCCAAATTAAAGTAACTATGAT
>JAKMEV010000373.1:0-3610 GCA_022425785.1 Akkermansiaceae bacterium
GTTTATGACCGGTATCGCGGCTACAAAAAGGGCCACAAGTCCAGCTACTGGCGGGAGCTGAAAGATGCCGTGTTGACAATTACTCATAACCAGGAAGTTTGGCGGAAGAAAATGACAGCCAAGGGCTATCGCTCCTGGAGGGGGCGGAATGACCAGGTCATTTTTGCGCGCCTCGCTCGTTATTCCGAAGGGAATCTGACTTTAATCGAGCCGAATGGCGGGAAAATTCAAACGCAAGAAAGCCGCCTTTCCAGCTCCGACCGAGAGTGGTTGGACGCTGAAAAGAAGAAGCGGGGGCTTTGATCCCTTAAGGTTGATAGACCCGAAAGAATATCCGTGGTTCAGTTCCATCAAAGGTGAAAGTCCGTCGCGTATAGGGAGACCCCAGTGGTGAGGCGGCATTGCTGATGGTAAGATCCGCTGGAGTCCAGTTGGTCAGATCGGAGCTTCGTTGTCCTACCGGACTATAATTTGGATCGTCGTTACGGATATCGTAGGTCGTAGAACCGGTGACCGGATCCAGAATGACGATTGGTGAGCTGCTACGGTCGGTGGGATCTCCGCCGAAGAGGTATTCCTCAAGATTGTTAGCGTCATCCCCATCATCGTCGCTCGCAGGATCAGCTGCGGGAATTCCTTGCTCAATGAGCCAGAAAGCGAAGGGCGTCAGGATGTAGTTAGTGAAGTCCTGAGCGCGTTCAACGGCTTGGCCGGCAGGAGTGAAGAGGTTGGGCGAGCCGAAAGTCGAGCTGCTGGAGCCGTCGTCGTATCCATTGACGGTTGCGGAGGAGTCGTCGAGAGAGCTGACGAGAGGTGAAGGATCGTTCTCAAGTTCGAAGATTTCTTTACTACTCACTCCGCTGTCAGGGGCGATTCCCTCACCAGCGGCTCCGAATATTTTCGTTCCCGACGCGTTGGTGATCACGATCTGGGTATTGTTTGAATTGAGGTCGAGAGAGGTCAAGTCCGTGCCGCTGACTACAGGAGATCCAAGAAAAATGTTGCTCCAGGCGTAACCGCTTGTGGTGAGCTCATTGACTCGATTGATCTCGGTATCAAGTCCTCCACCGGCAGTGTCGGTGTCGATGAAAGTCAGGATGGTTCCGTTTGCGACATTGTCCCAGGTCGCGGCATCGGAAAGTTCGATGGTCGTGTGTGCGGTAAAATTTCCACCTGGATCGGATGTGCCCACGGCAATCTTCCAACCAGTGAGGCTGGTCGATCCGGGCCCTCCGTCGCCAACAACCACAAGTTCAAACCAGTCCTTGCCGTTTCCTGCGACACGTCCGAAGTGGGAGTCGGAAGAGGCGGGAGCGCCATCATCATCAATGGCCAGGGTTCCGCCATTGAGGAAGCCCAAATCTTCGACGGCATTAAACTCATTGACGATGACATTAGGTTCGGGATTGAGCACCTCGAGATTGAAAACCAAGTAGCTTAGATTCAGAGAAGCTCCTCCGTTGTCGGCTTGAATTGTGACTTCATAATTTCCGATGTCGGCAAAGGTAAGCGGGCGATTGTTCTGAATTTGAATCCGCCCGTCCAATTCGGTTAGGGTGAGGAAGTCCGGCATGGTGAGTGCGGTGACGGTCAAATTTTGCCCGCGAGGATCGGAAAGGGTGACGACCTCATTGAAGTTACCCCGCACAGATTTTTTTGAGGAAAGGGTTCCGAAAAGCGGAGGGGTGTTTATCGACAGGTAATGACTCAGGCTTTGGGTGGAGGCTCCGGATGCCCAGGTGTTACGTTGGGAAAATGTCGAGGCTGAGCCATCGTCGTAGTTTCCATTAATCGGATTCACAGTATCGAAGGGATCTTCTTCGAGTTTGAAGACGTCGAGTCCTCCCAATTCGATGAACTCGTCTGGAGTTCCATTGTCGTCGTTGTCTCTTGTACCCACCGATTCGCCACTTGGCCCGTAGAGGACACTGTCGTCGGATGCTGTGACAGTGACGCGGGTGTTGCGACTGCCTATTGCTGGGGAATCGGGATGAGTGCTTGCAGATTGATCGATGAGGATGGGGTCGTGCATCCAGATGTTGGTCCAGCCAAAGCCTTGGAGATGTAAATTAGAGAGAAGGTTGAAACCGGTATCAGCGATGGTGGCATCTCCGGTCAATGTGAGGATGGTGCCGGCGGGAATGGTCGCGAGCGAGAGGTGGTCAGATAGATGAAGAATTCTTGTTTGGTCGTCGCTCGTGATCGTGAAAGTCCAACCACGCATATCGACGGTGGTATTTCCGGTTCCTGTCCCGGTGATGATAAATTCCATCCAGGCTCCGCCATTCCCTTGAATGCGGCCGAGTTTGGAATCGGTGGCACCATCGAGTTCGTCTGCTCCGCCCCCGTTTAAGTAGCTCCCCGGATCGACTCCGTTGTATTCGTTGAGAATGATGGGGCAATTCCCCGGAGTGACTGAAAGAGAATAGATTTGGGTCACGGCCGCTGTTTCTCCGGAATCATCAATCGCTTGAATTTCAAATGTTGTTGTGCCCTCGTCGATGTTTGAGGGTGTTCCGGAGATGAGTGCGGTACCGTCTCCCTGATCGGTGATGGTGAGCCAATTAGGTTTGTCGATGATTGTCAGAGTCACCGAATCGCCGGGGTTGGGATCGAGCGCGGCGATTTGGAAGGGAGCACCCGAGATATTGGATTGGCTGATCCAAGTCACATTGAAAGGCTCGATAAAAATGGGAGGAGAGGCTGGAGGAAGGACAGGGGCTGATCCGGGGGACGCGATATCTGCGCCGGTGCTTGTGGTCGCTCCGAATTGTCCGTCGGAACTGAGTTTGCCGGGGACCTCACTGCCGTCGGTGAAGCGAGCGAAGCTAACGCCTGATGTTGCGGAGGTATAAGTGAAGTTATCGATCAGACTATTGAAGTTGTTGTAGAGGTAAACTCCGTCTCCGCCTCCGCTGAGACCTGGGAAATCGGAAAATTCGGTTCTCAGGAAAACTTTCACTCCCGTGAGATTCCACATTTCGTTGAGGAAGGTGTCAGCATCATTTTCGGCGAGAACAATGGCACTTTCGCCTGCGGCCAGACTGTAACTTGGAAAAATCTGCACGCCGCCCAACAGACTGTCGTCATCCCAGCTGTATCCGGCGAGATTCACGGCCGAAGCTCCGGTATTAGTAATCTCAAACCAATCACCATTCGCTCCGGTGTTGGTATGGCCACTGTTGGGCATGACCTCGGTAATTCTGACCTGTCCGGCGGCAGGCAAGGTAAAGAGAGCGAGAAGCGTGATGTTTTTCTTCATCTGAATATGAGTAAAGATTAGTTTTTTTTAAATGCTTGTTAAAGAGGAAAGACCTTTGGGTTTGAGCTTTTTCCTATAACTAGCAATCTGACGCATGGCGTTGAGCGATGTTGATACAGTCGTTCGATTCCTGCTAATCTTCAAGTCGCCATTACTGACGATGTCTAAGTTAACGGGCAAAATCCGAATTCACATCCAAATTAAGTTATGATCCCTCAGGAAATCATTCGTAAAAAGCGGGACGGCGAGTGCCTCTCGAAAGCTGAAATTTCCTTCTTCTCCGAGGGGATTGGGAATGGCTCAATTTCGGAAGGCCAAATCGCGGCCTTCGCGATGGCAGTGTATTTT
>JAKMEV010000378.1:0-3813 GCA_022425785.1 Akkermansiaceae bacterium
GGCAGCGAATGGAGATGGAATTGGCGATCCTCAGGGTGTCATTGAATTTGTTCCGTCGGGAGGAACGTTTTCCGGGACTGGGATTGTGGAGCTTTCGAGCGCGAATCCAGCGGCGGTGATCCACTACACAACTGACGGCAGCCAGCCTACCCAAGGCTCCTTAGTCTACAATTCGACATTGAATTTGAGCGAAACGACCGAGATCAGGGCGATTGCCGTGGTGCCTGGTGAAGAAGTAGGGCCGGTGAACAGCGAAAGCTATATTCGCTTGGGAAATGATGTGGCGAACTTTGAATCTCCGCTTCCGATCATCATCCTTGAGAATTTCAATGGGGGAGCAATCCCAGACAAAAGGGCCAGTAATCCTCCCGCCGGGGATGGCGGTGGAATCACGCAGGTGGATCGCCAGGCCGCACATATGACGCTGATTGATCGACCTGTTAGTGGGGAAACAGGAATCGCTGACACACCGAATATCAGTTCCAGAATCGGGATACGAGTGCGCGGGTCGAGTTCTGCATCGCAACCGGCGAAACACGAAAATTATTCGGTCGAAACCTGGGGAGCGCTCGACGAGGACGAGGTGGACATTGAGCCCTTCGCGATGCCGGCGGATAATGATTGGGTGCTTTATGCTCCTTACAATTATGACCGCGCTCTGGTGAGAAACGCCCTGATTTACGAGCTGTCACGTCGCATGGGGCATTACGCTTCCAGAACCCAGTTTGTGGAAGTCTTTATCAACACCAATGGGGGAGATCTCACCATGGGAGACTATGCCGGAGTTTATGTCTTCATGGAAAAAATCAAGCAGTCCAAGGAGCGCGTTGATGTGGAGGATTTCTCCGTAGACGGAAGCACCGGAGGATGGATGATTGAATCGAACCGGAAGGACCCGCTTCCGGTGGATGGGAGCGGGACTCCACCTTTCAACTTCCACACTGCAGGACCGAACCGGATTTTGCAGGGACCTTACGGCGGAAGTTCAGGAGCTGATCAAGGAGGTGACGATATCCCGACCGGGTATAATACTTTTTTGAATTACGTAGAGCCGACGGGGTATGACACGAGTCAGGGTCAACGGGATTCCATCGTGGGGTGGTTTGATTCTTTTGAAGATGCTTTATATGGTAGCGATTATCGTCGACCTGATGTGGGCTACCGCTCATTCCTCGATGTGGAGAGTTTTATCGACCACTATCTACTTGTGAATTTCTCGCGGAGCGTCGATGGACTTCAGTTGAGCACTTTCATGTATCGACCCGATACCTATGCGAAGCTCCATCTGAATCCCGTGTGGGATTATGATCGTTCGATGGATTCCTACGATGGGCGGGACAACTCGACAACGGGAATGTGGGGACAGCAGTTTCTCTGGTTTCCCAGGCTTTTTAGCGACCCGGAATTTGATCAAAACCACATCGACCGGTGGCAGGATTTACGACGTGAAGTCCTGTCGACGGCGAATATCAATTCCTTGATTGATGAGATGGCGGCTGAAATCACCGAGCCAGTGGCAGCGGCGAATTTCGCCCGTTGGAATGCTTCCAACAATCGTCCACGTAGTGGCGGGTGGCCGGCCGAGATCGCCCACCTTAAAAACTGGTTGGGCAATCGAACGGCATGGATTGATGGACAATACTTGTCTGTTCCGGTGATTGCCGAGAATGCCGGGGAGGTGACCATTTCCAGCACGGATTCCGGCACCATCTATTATACCTTGGATGGGAGTGACCCGAGGCTTCCTGATTTTCCGGGAAGTGAGATCGAGTTGCTTGCCGAGGGGGCAGCAGGGAAGGGATTGATTCCGACCGAAAATCTTGGCGAGAGCTGGAAGGGTGGATTTGAACCTTTTGATGAAAGCAGTTGGCTGACGGGAAATACCGGGATCGGATTTGATTATCCTGATTACACCGGGATTGATGTGGGTGGGATGAGAGGAAATGTTGGCTCCGCTTACCTCCGCGTTCCCTTCGAATTGAATGGGGCAAGCCTGACTTCGTTGAATGGACTCGTTCTTAATCTTCGATATGAGGATGGTTTTGTGGCTTATCTGAATGGGGTTGAGGTGGCATCCGACAATAAACCTGGACCATTAAACTGGGATTCGACGACCGGAGGGGTCAGTCGTTCTGACTCTCTTGCGGTGGTACCTGCGGAAATTGATCTTTCTGCTCATCTGGGAGCGCTGAAGTCTGGAACCAATATTTTGGCGATTCAAGCAATGAACTCGTCCGTGAACAATAATGACGTGTTGGCTTCGCCCCAGTTGGTTGGCACAACGGGTTCCACGGGTGGACCGTCATCGCAGGCTCAGGTTTTCACTTCGGCCTTTGATCTCACAAATGCGACCAAGGTGACGGCCCGCTTGAGAGATGGGGGAGATTGGAGTGGACCGGTCGATGCCACTTTTTTACTGAATACCATTCCGGCAGATGCTACGAATTTGGTGATCTCGGAGATCATGTATCGACCTGCAGATGCAACGAGTAGCGAGGTTCTTGCAGGTGTTTCCGATCGTGATGAATTTGAATTCATTGAGCTTCTGAATATCAATAGCACAGAGACGCTTCACCTCACCGGAGTTAAGTTTGTCGAAGTCGATCTATTGGGCGATCGGCAGGGGATTGAGTTTGATTTCGCGGATGCTGATATTCGCTTCTTGGCTCCCGGCGAGCGATTAGTTGTTGTGGAAAGCCGGGATGCCTTTGTTCTTCGATACGGTAATTCGCGGCCTGTGGCGGGACAGTATTCGGGTGCTCTGAGTAACGACGGCGAACAGATTACCCTGTTGGCGAGCGACGGGAATCTGATTCATCAATTCACTTACAATGATCAAGCACCATGGCCGGTTTCAGCCGATGGTGGTGGAGGTTCGTTGGTGCTGGTGGCTCCTTTTTCCAATCCGGATCATGGAGATCCAATTTGTTGGGGCGGAAGCCTGGCTGGAAGTCCGGGAGGCGACAACTCGATTCCGTTCACGGGAACTGCCGGAGTTGATGCGGATCGAGATGGATTGGATGCTTTAGTGGAGTATGCACTGGGGAGTTCTGATCTGGATGCTGCTTCGGGTCCGGGATTGGTGAAGGGGGAGACGCTGAACGGGGAGTTTGTATTCAGCTATACTTTGAGTACAAGGTCGTCAGCTGTGAAGGCGACTCCGGAATTTTCGACTGACCTCGTGGGTTGGTCGAGTCACTCGAGTGGGCTGGAATTAATTGAGAGAACTGAGAATGGAGATGGCACCGAAACGTTTCGATGGCGTCCTCTCGTCCCTGCACCGCAGATTTTTCTCAGATTGAATGTTTCCCAATAATTGTTTCATGAACCCAATTCGATTCTCCGTATTCGTTGCCTGCTTTTCATTTTTGGTCCATTTTTCTGCGGCAGAAGAGCCGGATATACCCTTGATTGATTTCTCGGGGGAATCTGATCGTCACATCGTAATCGCCGAAGGGACCGAAGAGGTCTATCAGGGGCATCCGACGACTTTGCTTATGCCGGATGGCAAGACGATGTTTTGTGTCTGGTGCATCAATCATGGAGGTGCTGCTGGACCAATGGCAAAGAGCGAAGACGGTGGGAAGACCTGGGTGCGTCTCGACGAAACCCTGCCTCCCGGGTATCGACGCCATCAGAATTGCCCGAGTATTTATCGACTTGTGGGGCCCGACGGGAAGGAGCGACTTTGGGTGTTTTCGGCGGCACTGGGAAAACGAGGAGGGCCTGGGATGCCCAGTATCATGAGCGAAGACGGGGGGAAGACTTGGAAGGAAATGCCACCTTTGAGTTTTCCCTGTGTGATGACCTTTA
>JAKMEV010000381.1:0-3560 GCA_022425785.1 Akkermansiaceae bacterium
GAATCCTGCCCGGGATAGCTCGTCCCATCCGCCAGCCAAAGTGTGAGAACGTCACTCCCGACATCCTGTCCCAGCTTGATCGAATCACGAACATGCTGTGCCGCCGTTTCACGAATCGCCGGATCGACATTACAAAGGCTCCCCAAGCGGTATTCCTGATCCTGAAAAAGGTTCGGATTAATCGACCCCAAGTGCACTCCGTGCGCCTTCGCCAAGGCCACAATATCAGACGGCGCCTTTCCTTCCACGAAATCCCAAAGAACATGCGTCGCCACCTTGGGACACGAGCCGGTCACCCGGTGAACTTCCCCCGCGTCGGATAATTTGTCCGCCAAATCAATCGCCGCCCCATCCTGAAGAAATTTTCCAACACGCGTGCCCGTATCCTCAAATCCCCACGACGGGAGCTCGATGCGAAAATCATCAAGCGCAGAGTGAACTCGTTCTATCGTCTTCTCAGTCATGGAAAATCGCGCTGGCTTTCGGCGTCTCCCGAGCCATGCCGCAAAAGGCAACTTGAAACGGAGCAGCATGTCAACTTATAACGTTTCTTAGGCTTTCACCTCAAAATGAACAAAATCGCCTTTAAAAATGCAGCTCAAGCCCGGCTACGAGGAGGAAAAACCATCGCCGCCATCAAACTATCTGCTGGGCCTGCCTGAACTACTTCATGGGTACCCATCCGGACAACTCCCCCGTCTGCACACCGCTCAGGAAAGTCTTCCCCCCCCGATTGACTAACTCACCGGACCAACGGATTCGCGTTCGATGAAGTTTGTCGGGAAGCTAGCCACCTGGGGAGGCAACACTTCCTTGCTCTCGATTCTCGTGAGTAAAAATTCGATCGCCTTCGCCGCCATCTCTTCGTGCTGTTGGGCCACGGTGGAGAGCGAGACGACCAACTGCTCCGCCATGGGAATACCATCGACTCCGACGACGGAAACATCTTCGGGGATACGCAGACCAAGATCCTTGGCGGCACGCATGATTCCAAAAGCGGTCAAGTCATTGAGAGCGACCACCGCGGTAGGACGATCCTCTCGGTCCAGAATTTCCAAACCACGCTCACGTGCTTCCGAAATTGTCGGTCCGCAGTCTTTGATCTCAACGGAACTATCTCCGAAGCCATCGATGATTCCTTTGAAAATACTGGGGCGTCCCCCGACACGCTGACCGCCTGATTTAGCAGAAAGGAAGGTGTATTTGCGGTGTCCCAATTCATGTAATCTCCGGGCCGCTTCGTCCAGCCCCTGCAAAAAGTTCGGCGTGACCAGATCCAGCTTCCCGCCGTCCTCACCCGGCATGCCCAGCACCACGATAGGGAATCCCGCCGCAGTCTGGCTTTCCAAAAACTCCCGGTGCTCATCGACATCACTGACGAAGGCAACCACGCCATCTACGTTTCGATGAACCATGTCAGTCAGCAGTTTTTTCTCCCGCTCAAGATCCGTCCGCCAGTTCTCGATCAACAAATCGTAACACTTCTCCTCGATCTGATTTCCAAAGACCTCTGAAAAGTGGGTGTAATATGGGTTTTCCAGATCCGCGATCAAAAGACCAATCGTCATGAAACGCCCAGACTGCAAAGCCACCGCCGCGCGATTCGGACGATAGCCCAATTCCTTGGCGGCATCAAAAACGCGCTTCTCGGTTTCCTTCGACGCCCAGGAATTCGGACGCTTGTTTAAAATTGTCGACGCCGTGTTCACCGCCACCCCGGCTTTTTCCGCCACGTCTTTGAGCCTAATTTTTCCAACCGCCATGCGGGAGCACGCTAATAACCCGCTCCTGCCACTGCAATACGCATTCACCAAAAAAGTACTCAATCGTTTCTTGTCAAGGCGTGGCCTAGGCGACATTAACTTGTGAACTTCCTGTATCATTCAAGGCATTCCCGACCTCCGTCATGGCGCAATCAACCTCACCTAAACCGAGCGAACACGAACGTAATCCCGTCCCTAACAGCTCCATAAAAGGACCGGGAAAGTTCTGGGGAATGTATGCCGGCGAGCATACCGCGGGAACCGAATTCATGATCGGTCCGCTCTTCCTCCTCGCCGGAGTGACCCTGCCGAATATCATCTTCGGGCTGCTGGTGGGCAATCTCATGGCTGTTCTCTCGTGGCGTTTTCTCTGTGCTCCCATCGCCACCAAGGCCCGCCTCACGCTCTATTATCATCTCGAAAAAATCGCCGGGCCCGGATTGGTCAAGCTCTACAATTTCGCCAATGGACTCCTCTTTTGTTTCCTCGCCGGAGCGATGATCACGGTCTCAGCCACCGCTGTCGGAATCCCCTTTGAAATTCCTATGCCAACTCTGGAGGACACCCTTCCGAACAACGTTCCCTTTATCATCATCACGCTCCTCGTCGGAGCAGTCATCGCCATCGTCGCTTCACGCGGATACGATACCGTCGCAAGATTTTCCAATGTCGCCGCACCCTGGATGGTCCTCGTCTTTCTGGCCTGCGGGGTCATTGCCCTGAAACAACTCGAGGTCTCTAACTGGGCCGAGCTCACTGCCGTTTGGAATGACTCCATCACCTTCGCGCAGGATGGTAAAAACGAATCCACGATGGGCTTTTGGTCCGTCATGTTCTTTGCCTGGTTCTGCAATGCCGCGATGCATGTTGGCATGGCCGATCTCTCGGTCTTCCGCTATGCAAAAAACAACTCCTGCGGTTGGGCTTCCGCCGCCGGAATGTATATTGGCCACTACATGGCCTGGATCGCCGCGGCCCTCATGCTGGCCGCGCAAATCAAACTCTCCCAAGACGCCAACCCCGTCCCCGGCCCCATGGCCGCCAACGTAGCCGGGCTTGCCGGAATCATCTGCGTCATCGTTGCGGGATGGACCACCGCCAATCCCACGATCTACCGCGCCGGACTCGCCTTTCAAGCGATGTTTCCTGGGTCGAACCGCACGACTATCACCTTGATTGCCGGAGGCATCGCGACCATCGCGGGAATCTTCCCGGCCTTCGCCTGGCAACTCCTCGGCTTCGTCGGACTCTATGGCCTCATCCTCGCGCCGATGGGTGCCATCATCTTCTTCGACTGGCACTACCGTCGCAATCGTTCCGCAGAAGACCTTCACCGACTCACCCCGACGAACCCCGTCAACATGGCGGTCCTCTTCGCCTGGCTCATCCCGATTTCAATTTCCCTCGCCCTGATCTTTCTCCACGGCGTAACGCCTCACTACTGCACACTTCCCTCCTGGATCGCCACTGGCATCCTCTACCTTTTCTTCACCAAACCCGATCAGACCCAATGAACAAAGGCGCCGCCTACCTCGGACTTGCTCGACTCTCGGCCTCCTCGCCAAGCCACCCCCAATATCAGGAAAAATTACTCCTTCGGTTTATTGCCGGGAGATTCGGGACCCAACTATCCCGGTGATCAGCGAAGTCCCAAAGACCGTGACCAACAAACCCAGAACCATTCTCCCGGTCACGATCTCATCCAAAATCAACCAGCCCCAGAAGATTCCGAAGAAAGGTATCAGGAAGGTCACCGAGGTCGCTACGGTGGCGCCGGACCGCTGGATGAGTTTAAAA
>JAKMEV010000384.1:0-5399 GCA_022425785.1 Akkermansiaceae bacterium
AGGGGGGTGAAACCTCCGCACTTGCATCCGGCGGCTTGCGGCCTAAAATTTACCAACCTGATACCTATGAAGACACCCCATTCCCGTCGTCAATTTCTTGCTACTTCCACAGCCGCTATCGCCATGCCACAGCTGTTGCTGGCCAATAAAAATCCCAAGCAGGTGATCATCGGCGAAGGGGAACACCAGTATGAGGTGCAGCACGGCTTCGCGCAATTGCCAGCCAAATACACATGGCAGACCACCCATAATGTGGCCGTGGATGCCGAGGGCTTGCTGTATGTCATTCATGAAGGTCGGCAAAACTTGAAGGATCATCCGTCCATTTTTGTGTTCGACCAAAAGGGGAAATTCATTCGCGCCTTCGGTAATCAATTCCAGGGCGGCGGCCACGGCATCGAGGTGCGGACCGAGGGCAAAGAGCAGTTCCTTTACGTGTGCGCTTACCAAAACGTGAAGGCCTTCGCCAAACTCACGCTCAAAGGCGAGACGGTTTGGGAGAAATACGCACCGATGGACAGTGGTGTATACAAAAAGGACGAAGACAAAGTGCGCGTCAAGCGCTGGGGCCGCGATGCCTTCATGCCCACCAACTTTGCCTTCCTCAACGACGGCGGATTTTTACTGGCGGACGGCTACGGTTCCTTTTGCGTGCATCGCTATGACAAAACCGGAGATTGGGTTTCCAAGTTTGGAGGACCGGGTAAAGGTGAGGGGAAATTTGCCACGCCACATGGCATCTGGATCGATCGCCGCCCGGGTCGAGAGGAACGCGTGGTGGTATGTGATCGCGCTCATCACACACTGCAATACCTCACGCTGGACGGCAAATATCTCGAGACCCTGTCCGGCTTCGGGCTACCGGCCAATTTGGATTCATACAAAAATCTCCTGCTCGTGCCCGAGCTCCACGCCCGCGTGACCTTGCTGGGCGACAACAACAAAGTCGTCGCCCGCCTCGGCGATAATGTCGATGGCGTAGTGAAACAGAAGAAGGTGAATCGCGGTAAGCCTGAGACCTGGGTTAGCGGAAAATTTGTCCATCCCCACGACGCCTGCTTCGACAACGACGGCAACATCATCGTCGCTGAATGGGTCGCCACCGGGCGGGTGAGTCGTCTAAAAAAAATCAGCTGATGCGTTTGTTTCTTGTAGCGTTTGTCATCTTTGTTGGGGCACTGAAACTTCAGGCTGCGCCACCAAATATTGTCCTGATTCTCGCTGATGACATGGGTTATGGTGATCTTGGGTGCTATGGTCATCCGAAGGCGAAGACTCCGATTATTGACGGTCTTGCGAAGGAGGGCGTGCGGTTTACGCAGCATTATTCCAACGGGACTGAGTGCAGCCCTACGCGGACAGCGTTACTGACAGGACGTTACCCTCAATGGGCCGGCGGGCTTGAATGCGCTATCGGTACGGGAAATGTGGGTCGTTATGATGATGCCATTCTCCTGGCTGATCGTCGACAACTCGGGTTACCAGCAAAACAGGTCGTCCTGCCGGGTGAGTTGAAAAAGGCCGGCTACGTCACCGGGATTTTCGGCAAGTGGCATTTGGGTTATGAGCCACATTTCAATCCGGTAGTACATGGATGGGACGAATTTTTTGGTTATCTAGGCGGTAATGTTCATTACTTCAACCACCGTGAAACAAGTGATTTACACGTTCTTTTTCGTGGTCGTTTACCGGTGCATTCAGAGGGGTATATGACACACCTGATTACGGGGTCTTCCACCGACTTCATTGCACGCAATAAAAACAACCCGTTCTTTTTGTTTGTCTCCCACGAAAGCCCACACTTTCCCTTTCAAGGCCCAAAGGACGTCGATAAAAAAATCACCAAGGATAATTGGATGACGCCCGATCCGGATACTTACGTTGCCATGCTGGAAGATCTCGATTCCGAGGTCGGTCGCGTGCTGGATTCTCTCAGGCATCACGAGCTCGAGCAAAACACGCTGGTGATTTTTGTATCGGATAACGGTGGCTTTGCTCCGGCCGCTCATATGGGACCATTACGAGGCGCAAAGAGTACGACACTTGAGGGGGGGATTCGCGTTCCGCTGATCATGCGCTGGCCCGGCAAATTACCCGCGGGGCAAGAGAGTAGCCAAGTATGTGCTACATTTGATCTAACCCGTTCGATCCTTAATCTATCGAAAGCAAAGGCGTCGAATAGGCAGTTGGAAGGGATTGATATCGTGCAGCATCTGGTGGAGCGTAAACCAAATATTTCCCGCACTCTTTTCTGGCGAGGCAAACGGGGTGAGCGAACGTGGTCTGCGGTGCGAGATGGTAATTTGAAGTTTGTTCGTAAAACCGAAGGCCGAACAGAGGAATGGCTTTTCGATTTGTCTAAAGATTTGGCGGAAGAAACCGATTTGTTGCTTAAAAAACCAAAAGAAGGGGCTCGTCTGAAAGCACTTCTTAATGGGTGGGAAGAAGATATTGTCCCGCTACGGTAGATCTTCACTTTCTGGTTCATTTCCATTTATCCCAGATGGGGCGCCCGGATGATCCAAAATTGCGATTCCTCTATTTCGAGGGGGTCGCTTGTGTTGTTGGAGATGGGGTGATCGCTCTTTCGATGAGATTCCCCCAGACCAGCTCAAAGGAAATCAGGCCATGGGGAAGCTCCGTGTTTTCTTTTGTGTTGATGGTGTAGGCCGCGCTTTGAATGCCGATGAGTTTTCCGTTTTTGAGAAGGGCGCCTCCGCTGGAGCCTATGCGATAGAATCCTTTGGCGAGGTATTGCAGGCCACTCGAGGTTTTAGTCACGCCGACGACCTCGACCGGGTTCATGAGAAAGGACGGATTTCCGGCTTTGTGGGGGAAGGTGAAGTGGCAAAGGTGCAGGATATCGCCGGAGGAGAGGACTGGTTTCTCTTTCGAGAAGAAATCAATTTTGGGATACGGCTTCCCAGCAGGGAGCTGGAAAACGGCAAGGTCGCTCTTTTCGATGAACCTTGATTCTCCTTGCTTGAGAAGCTTGGCCGGAAAGTAGTACTCAAAGAAGTTGGCATCTTCTTTGTCGGTAAAGACCGCTTTGTGAATGTGGGACGGTTTGGCGGGCAGGTCTTTTGAGGTTCCACGAAAGCTGATTCGAAATTTGTCCGTGAAGGATTTGTCAGCATCGATCCAGGCAATGTGTCCGACGCTCAGCACATGGCCCTTTGGCGAGATAATGACACCCTGGGCCCGACCTTTGGTATCTTTACCGCTTCCCTCAACGATGACGAAAGGCGCGGGATCCGCCCCGGCAAGTTTTTCCAGAATTGGCAGGTGATTTTGCGCTCCGGCTTGCTGAATGGCGAATACCAAAGCGATGACCTTCTTCCCGCGAAGAAGGTCATTCAAAAAAGGGCACAGGCTCATTCGGGACTATGCCGGATAACCAAATTCCCATCCCTTACGCGGCTTGCGCCAGAGGAGGGCGTTGGCGTTATCGTTGTTGGTGAACTTGCTCGTTTTCATGTCGAAGGTGAGCTTTTCGCCAATTTCCAGAGCGACGACTCCAGCAAGAACGATTTCGGTGAGTCTTCCGGAGTAGTCGAAATTACAGCTCGGTGCGGGAGCGCTCTTGTCCTTCATCGCACGAATCCAGTCGCCCGAGTGACTCGGAACGCGGGCGATGGTTTTCTCCGCTTGCTTGACGGACTTGGCAAAGGATTTCGGCAGGAGATCGCCCCCCCCGCAGTGACTGCTGGAGGTCATGAAGCCTTTTTCGCCGTGATAGAGAGTGCTGTAGTTGATCTTGCCGAGTTCTTTGGGATTTTTCGGTTTGGCATCTCCTTGATACCACCAAAGCGACATTGCGGGCATGTCGCCGCGGGCGGGGAAATCCCAACGCACCACAGCATCAAGGGCGTGTCCGCCGTTTTGAGGGCCGCCGCTTTCGGCTTCGACTTGGAAGGTGTCGGCCTCGGTGAGTCGCAATCCCCAAACCGCACCATCGATAGTGTGGCAGGCCATATCGCCGAGCGTTCCGGTTCCGAAGGGGCCATACTTGCGCCAGGTGAAGGGATGAAGGTCTTTGTGGTAAGGAATCTCCTCGGCAGGCCCCAACCAGGAATCCCAATTCAGACCAGTTGGTTTTGTGCCCAAAGGAGGCATGCCGGTGGCGCCCCATTTTTTGCCCATCTGACTCACGACCTTCTTAACTGGTCCGAGAGTTCCGCCGCGCAGGTTTTCGACGATCCGTCGGATCGATTCGCTGGAGTGGCCTTGATTGCCCATTTGGGTTGCGACTTTCTTCTCAGCGGCTTTCGCGCGGAGAGCGGCGGCTTCGCCGATCGACCAGGTGAGAGGTTTTTCACAATAAACGCCTGCGCCGGTTTCAAGAGCGCGGATGGCGGAGCCGTAGTGGTTGTGGTCGGGGCAACCGATCCAGACGGCATCGAGGTCGTCGTGTTTGTCAAAGAGCTCGCGGTAGTCGGTATAAATCTTCACACCGGGTTGGGCCTTCTTGGCCTTTTTGATCTGACCTGCACCACGTCCGTCCGGATCGGGTTCGACGATGGCGACCATGTGCTCATTGAGCCCCGGACCAAATCCGGCAGTGGCTCTTCCGCCTGCTCCAATGCATGCAAAGCGAAGTTTTTCGTTGGCGGTCGTGCCACGAGCAACGTTCGGAAGGGTCATGATCGAAATGCTGGCCCAAGTGCTTTTTTTGATGAAGTCACGGCGGGTGTCGGAGGCTTGCGTTGGGGTATTTTTCATGGCGGTTTTGGTGAGTCTTACAGATCTTGATTTTGTTTGAAGGATTTTGTGTCGCCATCTTCAACCGGAGAAGGTTCCAATTGGCAGATTACGATGAGAGACATAGATTAAACCGGCTGAAATGGATTTTCTTTTCAAGAAGATTTTAGTTTCGCTTCCTCGCCCCATGGTCATTGCTAAAGCGATGATTGTTCTGGTGGCGTGTGAAACATAGTATTCTCATTTCTCTTCTTTGCTGAATTTTTGAGTATAGTCGTTTAACACCCTGCCATTCAAGCCTGCAGAATTCGTGTTTGGAGTTTTATTTTTTGAGCTATCTACAGCGAGAATGAATCATGGGCCGGAGTTTCACCAAGCACCTGATTGGCTTCGCCGTTGTTGGAAAGGTGAACAAGGGCGTGGAAGACGCTTTCGGCGTCGCCGGAAATTTCATTGGCGATGTCCCCGGCCGTTTTTTGGTTGGCGGTTAAGTGGCCGCGGACTTGGTTGAGAAGATCGAGGAAGGTTGTGGCCGCTGCCTTGCCGGCTTCGACGCCGGGTTGGTGGTAGGCGTTGATGTTAACCAGCGAGGCGTAGAAAGTGACGGCTCGCTCGAAGAGGGCGATGAGGTAGCCCAAGGTGGTTGGGGTGACCTGATCAATTGAAATGGTCACCGAACGCCGTCCATTGTCATAAAG
>JAKMEV010000389.1:0-5144 GCA_022425785.1 Akkermansiaceae bacterium
CTGTTGAGAAGATTGCCCCGGGCATTATTAAGCGTGAGTCCGTTTCGGTTCCGCTTCAGACCGGTATTGCTTCCATTGACGCTATGATTCCTATTGGCCGGGGCCAGCGTGAGCTCATCATTGGTGACCGCTCCACCGGCAAGACGACCATCGCGATCGACACCATCATTTCGCAGTCCAATCAGAACAAGGCCGCTGCTGAAGGTCGCCTCAAAGACCACAAGCCAGTTTACTGTGTCTATGTTGCGATCGGCCAGAAGCAGTCAAACGTCGCCCGGACCGTTTCCATTCTCGAAGAAGCCGGCGCTCTCGACAACACCATCATCGTTGCAGCTTCCGCTTCGGACTCTGCAACCAACCAGTTCCTCGCTCCCTACTCCGGATGTGCTCTCGCCGAGTATCTCATGGACCAGGGTAAGGATGTCCTGATTGTCTTTGATGACCTTTCCAAGCAGGCTGTTGCTTATCGCCAGGTGTCCCTGATTCTTCGCCGCCCATCCGGTCGTGAAGCTTACCCCGGAGATGTTTTCTACCTTCACTCACGTCTCCTTGAGCGTTCCGCTCGTCTCTCGCAGAAAGAAGGCGGCGGCTCCCTGACTGCGCTCCCAATAATTGAAACTCAGGCTGGCGATGTTTCGGCATACATTCCCACCAACGTGATTTCCATTACCGACGGTCAGATTTTCCTTGAGACCGACTTGTTCTATCAGGGTATCCGCCCTGCGATTTCCGTTGGCCTCTCCGTCTCCCGTGTGGGATCCGCGGCGCAGACCAAGGCGATTAAGAAAGTCTCAGGAACAACCAAATTAGATCTCGCACAGTTCCGCGAACTCCAGGCCTTCGCCCAGTTCGGTTCGGATCTTGATGATGCCACCAAGGCCAAGATCAGCCGTGGACAACGCATTGTTGAGCTCTTTAAACAGAACCAGTATTCACCGCTTTCAATGGAGATGGAAGTGGCAGTTCTCTGGGCCATGCAGAACGGTCACTTCGACGATGTCGATGTGGAACGCGTCAAGGAGTGTCAGGCTGCTCTTGAGGAATTCCTCTCCACGCGCAAGGCTGAACTTCTGCAGAAGATTGCCGACGAGAAGGCGCTGTCGGACGACACCAATGTCGGTCTTAAGACCGCCCTCGAAGACTTCAAAGGAAGTTGGAAGTAGGACTTGGTTCCGTTTATCAAATCTAAAATTCTTCATTTCCCATGGCCAACCTTCGTGACATTCGCCGACGCATTAAGTCGGTCAAAAGCACCTCGCAGATTACCAAAGCGATGGAGCTGGTCTCGGCTGCCAAGATGAAGAAGGCTCAGGATCAGGCTCTGGCCGGTCGGGACTATGCCGACAAGCTCAACAAGGTTCTCGTCAACCTGAAGGAGAACACCACTGAGGAAAGCCATCCCCTTCTCGAAAAACGCGAGGGAGGAAAGGAGCTCATGCTCGTTATTTCCACCGGACGGGGACTTTGTGGTGGACTCAATACCAACCTCTACAAGGCCGTCATCATGAGCGCGACCGACGAGACCGAATACGTCACCGTTGGAAAGAAGCTTCGCCAGACCATCGCCAAGACCGGTGGCAACATCGTCACCGATTGGGACGTTGCCGACCCGGTTCCTTTCAACGACGCCAAGCCGGTTTCAAAGTTCCTCACTGAGAAGTTCCTCAGCGGCGAATACGACAAAATCAGCGTCGCCTTCAACAACTTCGTCAGCACGCTGACACAGACTCCGGAAGTCTTCCAATTGCTTCCAATCGAATCTGAAGATCTTGGTGAAAAGCAGGACTACGAAGGAGTAGACAAAGGCGAGATTGGCGAAACCGATAAGGCTGCCGCGCTCGGTGCCGATTACGACTTCGAGCCAAGTGCTGAAGGCGTTCTCGATAAGCTTCTCCCTCTCTATATCAATTTCCAGATTTATCAGATGCTGGTGGAAGCCCGCGCCTCCGAGCACTCCGCCCGGATGGTTGCGATGAAGGCCGCCACTGACAACGCGAAGAACATGATCGACGATCTGACATTGGAATACAACAAAGCCCGTCAGGCCGCGATTACCGCCGAGCTTCTTGAGATCACCACGGCTATGAAAGCCATGGAGTGATCATAATTCGTTAAATTTTTACCACCAACCATTCAACTTTTCCCAAACCACCATGAGCAAAAAAGGAACCATCGTTCAGGTCATCGGCGCCGTCGTTGACGTTGACTTCTCAAGCGCCAAAAAGCTTCCCGAAATCTACAACGCTCTCGAGTTGTCCTATGATCTCTTCGGAGTGAAGACCAAGCTCGTTCTCGAAGTTCAGCAGCACCTCGGTGACGGCTGGGTTCGCGGCGTCGCAATGAGCACCACTGAAGGTCTCAAGCGTGGCATGAGCGTGACTGACACCGGCAAGCCGATTGCGGTTCCCGTTGGTAAGCAGATCCTCGGACGTATCTTCAACGTGACCGGAGACGTGGTGGATGAAAACCAGCTCGCTCTCGAAGACGCCAAGCTTCGGTCTCCCATTCACCGTGCTGCTCCTGATCTGACCGAGCAGTCTTCCACGACTGAAATTCTTCCTACCGGAATTAAAGTGATCGACCTGATCTGCCCGCTCCTCAAAGGAGGTAAGGGTGGTATGTTCGGTGGTGCTGGTGTGGGTAAGACCGTGGTGATCATGGAGCTCATTAATAACATTGCGAAGGCACACGGTGGTTACTCGGTGTTCGCTGGTGTGGGTGAGCGGACTCGTGAGGGTAACGACCTTTACTGGGAGATGATTGAATCCGGCGTTATTTCTTGTGAGAAAGACGACAAGGGGCATCCCAAGCTTGATGAGAATGGTAACCCTGTTCTTGCCGACGGATCCAAAGTGGCACTTTGCTACGGCCAGATGAACGAGCCTCCGGGTGCGCGTCTCCGTGTTGCGCTTTCCGCACTAACTATGGCCGAGCACTTCCGTGATGAGGACAACCAGGACGTTCTCCTCTTCGTGGACAACATTTTCCGATTCTCCCAAGCCGGTTCCGAGGTGTCCGCACTTCTTGGCCGCACGCCGTCTGCGGTGGGATACCAGCCGACCCTCGCCGAGGAAATGGCCGGACTTCAGGAGCGTATCACTTCGACCAAGAAGGGATCGATTACTTCCATTCAGGCCGTTTACGTTCCTGCGGATGACTTGACCGACCCCGCTCCCGCCAACACCTTCGCTCACCTTGACGCGACCGTGGTGCTTGAGCGTTCACTTGCTGAGCAGGCTCTCTTCCCGGCGGTTGACCCACTCGCTTCAACTTCTGCTGCACTTGCTCCGGAGATTGTTGGCGAAGAGCACTACAAAGTGGCTCGTGGCGTCCAGCTCGTGCTCCAGCGTTACAAGGATCTTCAGGACATCATCGCCATTCTCGGAATGGACGAACTTTCTGACGACGACAAGACCGCTGTGTTCCGCGCTCGTAAGATTCAGCGTTTCCTTACCCAGCCCTTCCACGTGGCCGAGGTCTTCACCAATGTTCCCGGAGTTCTTTGCACCATTGAGGACACCGTGAAAGGATTTGCCGAGATTCTCGACGGGAAGCACGATGATGTCCCCGAGTCCAACTTCTACATGAAGGCTGGGATCGATTCTGTCGATAAAGGTTAATTTATCCAACCGAGCCCATTTTATCTCATGCCATTCCAACTCGACATCGTAACACCCGAGAAGACGATCTTCTCAGATTCCGTCGATGACGTTTACCTGCCTGGTAGCGAAGGTGAGATGGGCATTCTGGCAATGCACTCCGCATTGGTGGCACCCTTGCAACCGGGTGAGCTTCGTTACCTCAAGGATGGTAAAGTCGAGGAGCTTGCCGTTGGTGAGGGATTCGTGGAAGTGACCGGGGACAAGGTTTCCGTGCTCATTGATCTTGCGATCGGCGAAGACGCCATCGACGAGCATCAGGTCGAAGAGGCAATGAAGCGGGCCAAAAATGCTCTGGATGGAGTGGTGGGTGATGATCCCGAGGAAATGCAGGCTCTCATGATGTCCATTGCCAAGTCCGAAGCCATGCTCAAGCTGAAGCGCAAGCGCCGCTAGAGTTCCCTCTCACAAATTCCAAAGACGACGGTTCGATTCGGTCCGTCGTTTTTTTACGTCGGGACATAAAAAAATCACAGGTGGCATTCCCGTAATTTACGAAGGTTTGTCGGCGAGGACTCAAGCACGGAACTTGGTGACCTTCTGTTCGTCTCTTCCATTGAGCAGGGTATCGAGTGCTTCGGCAGCCGACTGGGGACGATCATCTTTTTCCAGGGCGATAAATGACATGACCCATTCAGCAAGCCACTTGGGAATGTTGGGAATGATTTCCGAGATGTCGGTGACGATATGCTGAAGATGGGCCGACATGATGGAGATGGGATTGCCTCCGTCGAATGGGCGTCGATGCGTGAGGACCCAATAAAAGACTGTTCCCAGGGCGTAGAGGTCGGTGCGGATATCGAGGTCCTCTTTGAGAATCTGCTCTGGTGAGCAAAAGAAAATGGCGCCTTCGAGTCCACGCCCTTTTGGGGCATCACCGTTCTCGTCCTGGATGAGTTGGGCGCGCCCGTAGTCGATGAGCTTGATAATATCGCGGCCTCCACCCTGCTCGCAGAGCATGATGTTGGAGGGCTTCAAATCGAGGTGAAGTAAGCCGGACTTGTGTGTTGCTTCCAATCCTTCGAGTGCTTGCTCGGCGAAATTGATAAAGCGGTTGATGTCGAAATTGAGTTCCCGAAGTTTGATCGCTTCTTCCATATTGAAGCCTTCGATCAGCTCCATGGCAATATAGCGTCCTTTTTCATCGATATCGGCGTCGTAAATGCTCACGACGTATGGGTGGCTGATATGTGACGCGGATTTCATTTCCAGCGCGTAGTCACGATCTTTGTCGGTCCGTGAGATGGATTTGAATCGTTTGAGGGCAACGTTTCTCCTCATTCGCTTGTCTGTAGCCCGATAGACCACGGAGGTGCCACCTTTGCCGATTTCCTGTTCATCGAGGTAGCGTTCACCGGGATTACTTTCGGCAGCGACATGGCTGCCGGTGAGAGTCTGGAGGTTTTCGACGATTTGGCTGAGTGAGTAGTAAGGAACCGGTCCGAGGCTGGTGACTGCGGAGTCCAAGGCAGCTTCATCGACAGG
>JAKMEV010000392.1:0-2690 GCA_022425785.1 Akkermansiaceae bacterium
TCGCCGAATGGGGAGCCATTTACGGCGGCATCCGCGATTTTCCCACCGCGATCTCCCTGCTGAAGACCGACTACCTCGATGAACGCCGGGTCTACCTCTACCAGACGCACGCCGTGGGCGGACCGGCCGGGTCGGTCGGAATCCCGGACGCCCAGCCGGGTGTCGTGCCGCTCACTATTGGCGGGATCGACTTCAATCCGGCTTCCGGCAATCAGGACGAGGAGTATGTCGAGATCATCAACCCGAACAGCTTTGCGGTCGATGTCTCTGGCTGGACCGTCGAGGGAGCCATCGAACACGCCTTCAAGCCGGGAACAGTCATTCCATCCGCCGCCACCGGACTTCCGCTCTACCTGTCTCCGGACGTCAACGCCTTCCGCGCGCGCGCCACAGGCCCGACCGGCAACGAAGAAAACTTCGTGCAGGGACGCTACCAAGGCCAGCTCTCCGCACGCGGCGAAGCAATCACCATCCGTAACAAAAACGGAAACATCGTGACCACAGCAAGCTACGTCGGCTCACCGACTGACTTGCAACAATCCCTCCGCATCACCGAACTCAACTATCATCCCACCGACCCGAGCACGGCTGAAATCGCCGCGGGCTTTGGCAACGACGACTTCTTTGAGTTTGTCGAACTGAAGAACATCGGCCCAGCCACCATCGACCTGAGCGGGGCCCGCTTCGTGGACGGCATCGACTTTGTCTTTCCCGCCAGCACCTTCCTCGCCTCCGGGGCACATCTTTTGGTGGTGTCGGATGCCGCGGCCTTCGCGCTGCGCTACCCCGGTGTTTCGCCCGCCCTCGTCGCCGGTCAATATACCGGGCGCCTCAGCAACGACGGAGAGACGGTGCAACTCTACGATGCGGTTGGGGAGAACATCTTGAAATTCACCTACAACGACCGCTGGTTTCCCGCCACCAACGGCAGTGGGTATGCCTTGGTGGTGGATGATGAAACAGCCCATTGGAACGATTGGGATGGTGCTCTTGGTTGGGGAATCGGCGAAGATGCCGACGGCAGCCCCGGAGCGCAGAACAGCGCGGTGATTCTCCAACAGTATGCAGGCTGGCTGAATCAGCATTTCACGGAGGCCGAAATTGTTGACCCGATCATCTCGGGACCCGATGTCGATGCCAACGTCGATGGGTATTCGAATTTCTATCATTACGCGTTCGGGACCGATCCGCGTGCAACCGGCGGTGTCGCCGAGGCCCTCACGAGCATCGCTTTCAACGGAGTATCGCTCGAGTTCACTTATCGCTTTCGCAATCCCGCGCTCGATCTCGAGTTCATCGTCGAGGAGTCGAGCGATCTGCGCTCCTGGACGGATGCGACAACCGAGCACATCGGGTCCGAAAGTGATGGCGAAATCACCACGATTACCGTGCGAATCCCTGCTCCGGAGGCAGGAGTGCCAATACGAAGATTTGCGCGGGTCGCGGCGCGGCCAAAGTCTCTTTAGGGGCGTGAGACAAGGACTTTGGTAATCTCTCCTTATGTCGGTTGACCAACCAATCCAAAACAACCCGTTTCTCTCCCGTAAATAGAATACCGCCGAATGTCTGTTTCCTCCGCCAAACCAAGGCACCTGATAAATTTAACGGCTTGTGATCGATCGTGATTCAAAGAACAATCAACGCAATGAGACACGTTCTGATCGAATCCATCACGGAAACGGAAGCCGATGGTTATTATTTTGGCCGTTTCAAATCGATGGACCCGATCACCCTCATGGGACCACTGGATGCCCCCGTCTGCTTGATTCACCGAATGGAGCTGGAACGGGCCAGGAACGAAGGAAGATTCACCGAGGTTTATGAGTTGGTCAACTACCAGGACAAGGCCGAAGCCAAGTTTGGCAGTCGGAGCAAACCAGCCGCTATGGCAGTCTTAATCGAGGAATTGGGATACCCGACCCTGACCGTACCCCATCATTACCCGGTGGCCTACTACCAGGAGTTGACGAAACTAGGAGTGGCCCTGGAAATCGAGCACGATGATCTTTTCCCGGAACGATGGATCAAGTCAGCGGACGAGATCGAAGGATGCCGGGAGGGCGCCCGGATTTCGGAAGCGGGTTTTGCGCGAGTGCGGGAGATTTTATCTGCGAGCGAAATTGGAGCGGACGATACGCTTTCCTTCGAAGGAGAAGTGCTCACTTGCGAAACTCTTCGTCGGGAAATTCGCGTGGCCACATCGGTAGTCGGAGGTGGCGTCAGCAGCCCTATCGCAGCCTCGGGCCTGCAGGCATCTGATTGCCACTGTATCGGATTCGGACCGGTCAAGGCACACGAGATGATCGTGGTTGATATTTTCCCACGCGACGATGAGAGCTTCTACTATGGCGACCTCTCGCGGACCTTCATCAAAGGTGAGCCGAGTGAAAAACAGCAGCACATTTATGACACCGTCTACGCCTCCCACCTCGCGGCTCTCGCGGAACTAGGGCCTGGCAAAAAATTCGGCGCCGTCGACACGGCTGCCCGCGATATTCTTGACGCCGCCGGATATCCCACCCGCCAACGTGAAGACGGAAAATGGGAAGGATGCTACTGCGGAATCGGACACGGACTGGGCCTGGACGTTCACGAACCTCCTTCCCTTCGCGACCACGACAGACCGATGGAACCCGGCCACGTTATCACCATCGAACCCGGGCTCTATCTTCCCGAACACGGCGGCTGCC
>JAKMEV010000397.1:0-2229 GCA_022425785.1 Akkermansiaceae bacterium
CGAACGCCTCACCTATCGCTTTCAAGGCCGCCAATTCAGACTTACCGACGTCCACGGAAAACTCATCAAACAAGCATTGTCCTAACCTCAGAAAACAAAACACTATGAAACGACTCAGCCTACTCACCTTCATCGCCGGAATGACCTTCCTGCATGCCGGACCAAAAGCACCCGAAGGCTTTAAGCCTCTCTTCAACGAAAAAGACCTCACCGGCTGGTGGGGACTTGGAACCGAGGACCCCGCAAAATGGAAAGCTCTTCCCGCCGATAAGCTTGCGGCCAAGAAAAAGAAAAGCCTTGCTGACATCAACAAGCATTGGAGCGTTGAAGGCAACGAACTCGTGAACGACGGAAAAGGACTCTACCTCACCACCGATAAGGACTACAAAGACTTCGTCCTCCTTCTGGAGTATAAGACCGTCGCAAAGGCCGACAGCGGCATCTACCTCCGCGCCGTTCCTCAGGTCCAAATCTGGGACTCCACCAAAGAAGGGGGGAAATGGAAACACGGAGCCGACAAAGGCTCCGGAGGACTTTGGAACAACAAAAAAGGCAGTCCGGGTAAAGATCCCTTGGTTCTCGCCGACAAGCCCTTCGGCGAATGGAACAGCATGAAGATTCAGATGGTTGGTGACGTCGTCACCGTTCACCTCAACGACAAACTCGTCGTCGATAAAGCGCCACTGCAAAACTACTTCAACAAAGGTGGTCCACTCCCGGCGACCGGCCCCATCCAACTGCAAACCCACGGGGGAGAAATCCGCTGGCGCAACATCTTCATCAAAGAGCTCTAGGCTCATGCGCGGAGACTCCGCGAGCGACACCGCACAACTGGCCGCCCCGAGTCTATTACTAGCACATCAAAAGATAAAGATCTCAGCAGGCTCGTCCCACCAGATGAGCCTGCTTTTCTCTCAAAAATACTCAAGGCCACCGAAGGACATCGTCCATTCGCTCAGGGCGAATTTCTCTGCATCGCGCAATCTGACTCCATCATTAAATCCGAGCCTTGAAAATCTTTCCCCTCCCATCACTTGCAGCGCGCAATCTCCAAGGATAGCATTACCGCGTGTTCCAATTCACCATCTTTCGCATTCCCGTTCGGGTTGAACCTTTCCACTGGGTCATTCTCGCACTTCTTGGAATCCCCCGTGACCTTTCGGACCGGAACGGATTAATTCAAATGCTCCTCTTCATGCTGGCGGGCTTCTTTTCGATTCTCGTCCATGAACTGGGTCACGCTCTCACTGGAAGAAAATTCGGCGTTCGCAATCCTGAAATCGTTCTCCACGGCATGGGTGGAGTGGCAATTTTCCCGGGGGCAAGGTTCACCCGGAAGGAAAGCTTCCTCACCACCTTCGCTGGACCGGGGATTCAGATCATCCTCGGATTGGTCGCCTTGCTCATTTACTCCCAAATTCCTTTTCAACCGGGCATCAGTGAATTCCTGTGGAAACTATTCTTCATTTCCATTTTTTGGGCTGTCCTCAATCTCTTCCCCATCATGCCCATGGATGGAGGACAAATGCTCCATGCCGCACTCGGAGACCATCGAATAAAAATCACCTATCAGGTAGGAATTATCACAGGGGTTCTCCTCGCCATCACCTGCCTTGTTCTCAAAATTGGCATCTTCGCTCCGATTATTTTCGGATACCTCGCCTATCAAAACTACCAACGGCTCCTGCAGATCCAAACTCCCTGGCGTTAAATCAAAATTAACCGGAACCCAGCAAGGACCGCAAAACCCACCACCATCCACTCAAAGATCCTTTGGGAAATGAGCTGAAGAAGATGCTTCCCAAAAAAGACCCCGATTAGGATCAGCGGAATCAACTTGAGATTCAAAAGAAGCGACTCAGAAGTCGTGAAATTCAAGCCGCCCATACAGGGAAGTTTGATTAGGTTTACGAGAAGGAAAAACCGCGCTCCAATCCCGATTAACTCCATCTTGGGGACCTTCTTTGACAGAAGATACAGTTGAAAGACCGGGCCGGCGGCATTGGCCACCATTGTTGCGAATCCCGCAAAGGAACCCGCGCTCAGGCCAAAGCCTCTCGAATGCGCCATTCGATCAAAGAGCACTGGAGCCATTCTCCTCCCCAACTGAAGCACCACCATCAAAAGAATCATCGAACCAATCACTGGCTTGGCCCATTCTTCCGGCAACCAATCAAGAAGATAGAATCCCAAAACCATCCCAACCAAGGTCGGCGGTAACAATAACCA
>JAKMEV010000432.1:0-8332 GCA_022425785.1 Akkermansiaceae bacterium
AGTGTTTGAAAAGGAATGGCGATCGCAGAAGAGCAATTAACGGGAACAAAGAAATTGGCCGCCGCATCCACCAAGGATTTCTTTGTTCCCGTTAATTGCTCTTCTGCGATCGCCATTCCTTTTCAAACACTTGTTTAAATCCGTTTTTGAGATTTTCAAACGATTGTTTAACTTTTTTTACTCCCCTGAAATCCAAAGCCCCACAATGATTCACTCGTGATCGACCTTCACCACGAAGACTGCCTCGCCGGAATGCGCGCCATGCCCGACGAATCCGTCGATCTCGTCGTCACCTCCCCGCCCTATAACATCGGCATCAACTACGGCACCTACAAAGACACTTCGAAGCGTTCAGAGTTCATCCGTTGGTGCCATGAATGGGCTACCGAGGTCCATCGCCTGCTCAAGCCCGGCGGGTCCTTCTTTCTCAATCTCGGAGCCGCGCCCAAGAGCCCCCTTCTTCCCCATCAACTCCTCCTCGCTCTCACCGAAGAATCGCCCGCCTTCATTCTCCAAAACACCTTTCACTGGATCAAATCGATCACGATCAACACCAGGAAAGGCGAAGAAATTTCCGCCGGCCACTTCAAGCCCATCAATTCGAAGCGCTTCGTCAACGACTGCCACGAATACATTTTTCACCTCACCAAATCCGGCGACGTTCCCCTCCAACGCCGCGAGGCCGGGGTCACCTATGCCGACAAAAGCAACATCAAGCGCTGGGCCCACACCGACGGAAATGACAAACGCTGCCGTGGCAACACCTGGTTTATGCCCTACGACACCATCATGTCGCGCGACAAGGACCGCCCGCACCCCGCAACTTTCCCCGTCGACCTCGTGAAGCAATGTCTCACTATCCACGGCGTCACCGGGTCCACTCACCTCCTCGACCCTTTCCTCGGCATCGGGACTTCCGCTCTCGCCGCCCAGCAAATGAAGCTTGCACATTTTACTGGATTTGAAATCGATGACGGCTACCTCGCTGCTGCGCGGGAACGACTCGAAGCCGATCTCGAAAACACCTCTTCACAACTTATTTAAGTCATGCCCGAAGCCGTCGCCGAATTCACCAAGGTTGAATCCATCTTCATCCGCCATCGCAACGTCCTCGCCGTGCGCGCCAACTTTACGCCCATCTTCACCGACTACTATCTTCACTTGATGGACATCGGCCAACGCCATCCCGAAAATCTCGACACGCCGCTCAAGGACCTTCTTGCCACTCTCACCCTCCATCTCACCGCCCGCCCCTGGGCCGAGACCATCGCCTGGACCGCCAACATCCGGGCGCCTCGTGTCAATTTTTTTGCGACCGGATCGTCCACCAACGAATACATCACCGGTCGCCTCTTCACCAAAGACGTCCGCGAACCCGACCGCAATTTCCTCTACTCCCAAACCACTCTTCCCGGCGCCGAGCCACGCCTTTCAACCATCGAAGTCGACACCACCGATCCCGTCGAGTGGCTGCAACACTTCTACGACCAATCGGAACAGCGCCCCGGTAAGCTCTTCAAACTCTCCGACGACAACTACGTCCTCATCGCAGCCCAACCAGACTTCGACGAGGAATGGTTCGCCGCCCTCACTACCGGGCAAGTCGCCACCCTCACTGAGACCGAGGAGCACAAAACCCTCGAAACCCGCAAATTTAAATTCGCGTGCGGCTGCAGCCTCGAGCGCATCCTCCCCTCACTCTCCGCCTGGAAAGAAAAACCCGAGGAACTCTTCGGCGACGACCCCGCCATCTCTATCCAATGCCCGAGATGCGCCCGGAAATTCACCGTCACGCGGGAAGATCTTTAGCCGGGAGAATCAATGATCCCCCTCAAGCTTCTGCCCGTCCTTAATGTCACCACCCGGGACGAAGTCCTCGACCAATCAGCAATTCAGGATATCAGGGACAACAGTATCACCTTAATTCCCGAGCCTACCTCGCTCGGACTCCTTAGCCTCGCTGGCCTGGCTCTCCTGCGCCGCCGACGCCGCTAGATTCCTGATTTCAACACTTCAAAAAGCTCCTCGGGATCATCCTGCGGGAGCATTTTTTTGGGGGGGGAACAGGAAGACTTCACGCTTTGAAAGGAATCTTCACCGCTCCCCGTCTTAGCTCCTCAAGGTGGTATACAAATACCAAGCCTAACAATGAGCGCCATGAATAATACATTCTTAAAAGTCCACGGAACTTGGCTGCTCGCCTTGATCGCCGCATTTTTCATCGGCACCCGCTGGAGCAAAGATTCCAGCGAAAATTCATCCGCCGACACCCCAGGGAGATCGGAATCATCCTCCCGGCTCTATCGTGACGGAGGCGGAAGCAGTTCCAATCCTTCTAATCCCAACTCCCGTCGAAATAGCCGTTCAGGCTCATCAAAAGAAGAGGAAGCTCTCATCGCTCAAATCTTTGGAGGAGCTCTCTTCTCAGAGGGTGGCATCGAGGTTCTCGCCAAAGAAGCCCTCACCGATCCCAATCCCGTAAAGCGACGCCTCGCTTTCAGCAAGCTCCTTGAAGGAATGACCGCGGAAAACGCCTCCGCCATTCGAGCTCAACTCACCGAACTCGGGGATAAGTATCATCATTCACCCCGTGAATGGGCCGACTTTAACTACGCCTGGGGTGCCATCGCCGGAAGAGCAGCCTTTACCGATGCCATGACCACGGATACTACAGGCAGTAACGTCAAGAAAGAGGCCCTTCGGCAGGATCTCTATCGGATCATCAACGGATGGGCCGCCAACGACCCAAAAGGAGCCATCGCCATGTTGACCGAGCTCCCCGAAGACCTCGTCAAACAAAAAGCCTTCCTCGAAGAAGGCATCGTCACCGGTCTCGCCGACCGGAATCGCGATGAAGCCGCGGAATACCTTTCCTCCCTCGCCATCGAAGGACGCAAGGATGCCGACCGCCTTATGTCTATCGTCGCCGTCGAAGCTCTGCGGTCCGATGGTCTGGTCGGAGCTTCCATCTGGACTGAATCCCTTCCTGAGGGCCCACTGAAAGGAGCCGCCATGAACACCGTCGCCTCCCGTTACGTCCGCACGGACCCCGAAGCGGCCGCAGCTTGGATTGAAAAATTCGCCGATCGGGATTATGCCGCCAGAGCCGTTCGCGAAGTCGGAGGCGAATGGGCCGAGAAAAACCCAATGGCTGCCGTCACCTGGCTCGATAAACTTCCCGAAGGCGACGGCCAGAAATACGGTCTCAATTCCGCCTTCGATGACTGGGAAGACCGAGACCCCGTCGCCGCCGGAAATTACCTCCTCACCATGTCCGACTCCCCAAAACGCGATTTCGCCATCAAAGGATTTGCCGACGGCTACGCTCGACAAGACCCGGAAACAGCCATCGCCTGGGCTAGCGACATCAGCGACCCAACTCTTCGCAACCAGTCCCTCACCAGAGCCGGACAATCCTACTTTCGCCGCAACCCGAAAGCCGCCGCCGAATGGCTCGCTAACAGCGGGCTCCCCTCCGAGGTACAAAAAGCCATTCAGTCTCGAAAGCGCAAATAATAGTATCTGCCATTCATCACCCCCCATTCAAAATGGGCTCATTGAAATATGAGCCCTTTTTATTTCAACCCACACGGCCTCAAAGCTTCTGTCCATCCTGAATAAGCCGGACCTTTAGCTTTTTGTAGTCTACTTCCTGAACCGAAACCTTGTCATCGATCGCGATTGCAGCAGCCGTCGCGGAACTTTGTCCGAGGACCATGCCAACCGGCTCCATCCGAATCGAGCCGAAGGCAATATGTGATGACGAGAGACACCACGGAACCAAAATATTTTCACATTCCCCTTTGGCCGGAACAATCGATTTGTAAGAAATCGGATAGGGTTTGCCACCCAAGCTCCGCTGGATGTCACCCTCATTTTTCAAATTCCCTTGGTAAACCACTCGCTGAACGTTGTGGGAATCCATGGTGTAAGCACCCATCCCCACGGAGTCCTCCACTGCAGGATACTTTGGATTCTGTCGGCACTGGTGCTCGGTCATGACGAAATCGGACACCATCCGCCGACCCTCTCGAACATAGAGATTGTAGGGCCAATGATTGTTATCAACAAACTCGTCTTTTGGAAGCCCCCAACGGGCATTCTGTTTTCTCATTCCTTCCGGAACACGGGGATGATTTTGCAAACTCCAAACCAAGCCCAATTGCCACTCCCGATGCCTGCCGGCAAGGGCCTCACGCTCCTTATGTGATAATGTTGTCCAATCCCAGTAATCCGAATGATCAGGAGCCAGCGAACTATAATTCATGCCTATAAAATCCGTAGAGATCCCGCCGATATTGTTGGAGTCGGTTTTACGGTTCGGCATCGGGGAGAGTTTAAAAAAGTGGCTCTTCTGACCCGCCGCAATCGACCGGAAAAGAATCTCATAATCTTCCTCCTTGTAGTTCTTGGGCTTGGAAATTTTCACCCGGTTTTCAGGAGCATCCGTCAGGCACATCCGATAGCAAAATGCCTGCAATCGATGATCCGCCGCCCCGATTTTCGCCTCATCGAACTGGTTCACCCCCGGTAGCAACCCGCTCACAGCATCGCCCGGAACCCGATAGGGATCGATCCCGTTCCGTAAATTATTCCCGTGCACCGGCTTGGTGATCGCATTTGACACTTCTTGGTAATGGGAATTCGCTTCACGCCCGACGACAAACTTCACTCCCGCAGCAGCCAACAAATCACCTTCGTACGAAGCATCGATAAACATCTTCCCCTTGATGAGCTGCCCGCCTTCAAGATGAATTCCCGTAATGCGTTCCCCATCCATCTCCGCTCCCTTCTCCAACTTCAAACGACCTTTCACAACGCGGACTCCTGCCCCGGCAATCCACTTGTCAAAAATCATCTCGGCAACCTTGGGCTCAAAAACCGAAGCCAATCCAGTGACATCATCGAAGGTCGGCGCCCCCTGCCCTTTCTTTGGAAAAAGGTCTTTGCTCTGCTGAACCCAGGCTTCCGGCTTTTGATAGTGCAGATAGGCCTGATGATAAAACTCCCTGGAAAGACCGCCCAGAATCTTTGAATTTCCAATATCAGTCCAGCCAAGTCCACTACTGGTCATCCCCCCGAGATGGCCATACTGGGATATCAACAAAGCAGACTTCCCCATCTTGGCCGCTTGAACTGCTGCGGTGACACCTACCGCCGCATCACCGTAGATGACAATTTCAGCTTCGAAGATTTCAGGAGTATCCTGAGCCTCCAGACCGCCGCATCCCAAAAACGTCAACAAGACACACCTTAACATCCCCATACGATTTCTCATCGCGATGGTGATAGAAGAAGGAACAAGCCCACACAATCGCAGAATTTCCATCAATCCGAGCGACCGGTCCCAGCGGTCCGCCCACACCAACTGCAACCGCAAAATCTTTCCGCTGAACTCCTCTTTGGGTCCCTTTGGATCAACCACGGGTGCCCCTCGTCAAAAGCAATGCAGCAATCCTCTGTCCTACCCTGAAATTTTGGAGGCGCCGGACTCCTAGTTTTTCTTCCTCTTCTTCTGCCACTTCGCCACCGCTTCCTCGCTCAGTTCACTTTGAAAACGAGCATCGTAATCCGTCATCACCTTGGTCAGCTCGGCGTATACCTTGCGATCCTCCTCACTCTGGTCCCGCACTTCGTGAAGCTTCCTTTCAAAAGGAATCGCACAGTTAAAACTCTGCACCTCCCTCGTCGGACCACCTTTTCGAAAAACCAGATGCGTGGCATTCCGCACCACCACCGAGGAAGCTTGCCTGGAACCATCATTCCGACTGTAGAACAAATAGGACCATGGTTTTTTACGCTCCCCTTTACCCGTTAAGCTTGGCAACAAGCTAACCCCATCGAGATTCTTATCGGCAGAGAAATCAATCTCAGCCAACTCACAAAAGGTCGGCAACAGGTCGGCAAAATCAACCAACTCATCGCTCACCTTCCCCGCCTGAACCGTCCCCCGCATCGTCACAAAGAATGGCGTGCGCACTCCGCTGTCATCATTCCCCTTCCCTTTGCCTCCTGCGATCTTCTTTCCCTTCCACGACGTCACAACCGGCGAATCCGTGCCATTGTCACCCGTAAACACGATCAAGGTGTTTTCGGATAGTCCCAGAGCATCAACCTTGGAAACGATACGTCCCACCAGCTTATCAACGTGCTCGACCATATTTTTGAAATACTTGGCGTCCCCTTTGTAACTCGGACTCCCCGGTGACTTGGGATCGTAATCCGGCGTGCCCGGAGTCGGAACGAAGGGACAGTGCGGGAGAATCATGGGGTAATATACAAAGAAAGGATCGTCTTTGTTTTCCCCGAGAAATTTCTCGATGAAATCGACACAAACATCCGGACCAAACTCACCATTTCGAAACTCCTTATATTCTCCGTTGATGGTCAGATCCGGGCTGGTGTGACGACTATCGTAACTCTTCCCGTCAATCTTATGGCTGTTTCCCTTCTTCAATTGCCAGAGGCAGGATTGATCAAAACCAAAATGCGAGGGCCCTTCATTTCCATTCCCCAGTTGCCACTTCCCCGAGATGCAGGTCTTGTATCCCGCATCGCGAAAGTAGTTCCCGAAGGTTTTCTGATCATGATCGAGGTAGCCAAACTGGGTGTAATTGCGAACGTTGAATTTCCCCGTCATCAATTTCACCCGCGAAGGAGTACAAATCGGATTAGCAAAGGCATTGGTGAAACGCATTCCGCTCTTTGCCATCTTGTCAATATTTGGTGTCTTGTAGTCCTCACACCCATTCGCCGCCACCGTTTCATAGCCCATGTCATCGGCCATGATCATGATGATATTGGGCTTCACACCCAAGGCGCTACCAACCGAGAGGGCAACAAACAAACTAGCAAGACGAATATGCATCACCCCTCAACAATGATAAATCGCTCATCGAGAACAAGGATTATTCCCTAAGGAACGTCGAGGTCCAGCCCGGCCCTACGGCTCAACCACCTGAAGATGATCAATGTTCCCTCCACTGGCACCATTCGTTTGGAGGACGATTTTGTTCTCCCCCTTCTTCAAGGTCACCGGACTAGTCAAATCACCCCACTTTTTCCAATCCCCGGTAGGGGGAAATGGCAAAATACCGGCGTCTTTTCCATTCACAAGCAACTTGAGCGGACGCTTACTTGCTCCAAGAGCGTAACGAACAAGAATTTTTCCCTGCCCGGTCTTGGCGCTTTTGACAGTCCACTCGATTGACTGCTCTCCCTCCCCAAAATCAGCATAATTTCTCCCGGTAAATCCGCCATGTCCGGTTGCGAGCCCCACCCCACGGCGTTTGGCATCCTCGGCCTGATAAACCGTCCCAATCGGATCAATCACCTTCACCGGCTTTCCTTGATGAGCCCTTTTCGGCGAGGCTTTCCCACTCACATGAAGAGGATCCGGTGGCGTATTCTCAAGCAAGCGATTCAGAGTGTAAGCCAGATAGGAATTGGCCAGTGATGTTCCATCCGCCGATTTGAGGCCCCTAATGTTCAGTTCGTGAATATGCCAGGCCTTCAACTCCTTCAGACGAACCATGACCATTTTACCGTTCTTGGAAACCTCCACCGATTCAACCTCAACCGGAGTGACCTCAATTTGCGGCGAGCCATAGGATTTGTGGTATTGATAGTAGTAGCGCTTAAACGGCCAATTCGCAGGATCTCCGGCAATCTTTCGGTCAACCGGCTTGGTAAAGCTAAAACGAAAACCATCCTTCATTAGCTTCATCGAAGCGACCTCGAAAGGATCTTCGCCATTCCATTCAACGCGGGAGATTCCCTCGCCACCTGCCCAAGTGTGCTTGGTATGCCCGACATATAAACTGCCATCGGGAGCCCAGGCCATGCGATTGCAACCTCTGGCTAATGCGCCCCCATCGATGAACGGAACACAAGCCCCCTGCAATTCGCCGTCTACTTCCTCCAGCATCACTCTGACAATGCGATTCCGGTTCATCTCCCCCACAAGCAGCTGCCCCGTGAAGGGACCAAACTTGGCTTCAGGGGTAATCGCGAGAACCTGTGTCGGAGAATTCGCCATCGATCCATGTGGAAATACCACCGCAGCCCGACTCCGCATCTTGGCCAACTCCCTCGGATCTGCCTCCAAAGGCGCACCTTCGAATCCTTCCTTCCACGTCAGGCTGGCTACATGTCCATAGAAGCGCCCTTCCTTGACATGAAACAACTTACTCGAACCGACCCAATCTCCCTGGTTATCGGTCACAAAGAGATTCCCTTCCAGATCAAGGCCCAAACCGTTCGGAGTTCGATGCCCGTATGACCAGGGAATCGTTTTCCCATCCTTGGTCAGCTTCATCACACAGCCGCGATA
>JAKMEV010000435.1:0-3150 GCA_022425785.1 Akkermansiaceae bacterium
CCCCTTCCCCGGGGACAAAACCACTCTTTACGACGGCGGCATCCGCACGCCTTGGATTGTCAACTGGCCAGCCCGCATCAAAGCCGGTCAAAAAACCAAAAGCCTCGTCAGCTCCGTCGACATCGCCCCGACTTTCCTCAAACTCGCCGGCCTCACCCCGGGCAAGACCTACGAAGGGGTCGACTTCGCTCCCATCCTCGTGGATCCCACCGCAACCGCCCGCAACTACGCCTTCGCCGAAGACCACTGGCACGACTACGAAGACCACGGCCGCGCTATCGCCAACCAACGGTGGAAACTCATCCGGAACAGCTACGTCGATCTGCAAAACACACCGTCCGCCGACGCCGGACGCAGCCCGACCTGGCAATCCATGCTTAAACTCAAAGCCGACAACAAACTCAACGCGGCCCAACTTCGTTGCTTCACCTCACCCCGCGCCGAGTTCGAACTCTACGACCTCAAAAACGATCCCTTCGAAACCAAAAACCTCGCCGGCTCCAAAGAACATCAAGCGACGTTGCTCGAAATGCAAAGCGCCCTCGCCGCTTGGTCCAAGAAGACTAACGACTACCTCCCCACCAAACGCACCCCCGACGAATTCCACCGCGTCACCGGCGCCCCGGATCATTCTGTGAGAAAACGCCCCCGTCCCTCCAAAAAGGACATGTTCGGCACCAACGGAAAATACTGACCATACAAATGCCAGGCGGTATGCAAAACCCGACTTCCGAAACCTAACTCCGACAATGCGTCTTCAACGGGAAGCCCGGAAAAGAAGGTCCTCTCTCCCGATTCCCTGCGCCAGCGAGCCAAAAGCAAATTCCTGGCAATCAGGTTTGGACGACAAAAAAACCGCCCCCTCGGAAGGGGACGGCTAATACACACCTCAAACAACATTGTGGTACTTGTTTCTTAACTCATTTTTGATTCGAGTGCTAATGAGTGGATTTCATGTTTTTGATTAATCGAGAATTGGTCACCCCGAAAAAAACCGCCCCCTAACAATCATCAAGGGACGGCTCCTTTCCTATGAAACAACCTTCAGTTGTTGACCAAGATAGATAAACAGACTTTTTGATTTTGGGCTACTGATCAGAATTCATGATCTTGATGAGCAAAAAGCGCCGTTAAAATCGTTGCCCCTTTAATGCCCGTTTCCCTTGCATTTAGTTGCATCTGGAGGGCCCTATGTGGGAATTCCAACCTCCAAGCATCCGGAGACAAAAAAACCTCTGAATTTCAGAGGCCTCCATTGGGAAAAGAAATACCGGCGATGGGAATCGAACCCATACTTCCGAGGAAACGCGATTTTGAATCGCGCGCGTCTACCAATTCCGCCACGCCGGCTCCTTTTCTCAAAGCGGGCGGAGTCTTTCTGCTCGAAACCATTCTGTCAAGCCACCGAATGACGATGCGACTCGACAAATTCACTTTCCTGACAAATCTTGCCGCCATGAACATCACCGTCACCGGCCGATCGGGCCGCATGGGCCAATCTGTAATTGCCGCCATCGAGGCCGAGGCCGGCGCCTCAGTCCATTCCACCCATGATTCCGGAGAGGATCTCTCTGCTGCTCTCGCCGGATCCGAGGCGGTTATCGACTTCACGCTTCCCCTCCTCACCGACGAATTGGTCGAGAAGGCCGTTGCTTCAAAGACCCCTCTCATCATCGGCACCACCGGGCACTCCGACGAACAACGCGCTGCCATTCAGGAGGCTTCCAAAACCATCCCCATCGTCCACGCCTCCAATTTTTCCACCGGCGTGAATCTTCTCTTCCACCTCACCCAAAAGGCCGCCGCTATTCTCGGCAACGAAATCTTTGATATCGAGGTCACGGAAATGCACCACCGCCACAAAGTTGATGCCCCGTCCGGCACGGCCCGCACTCTTCTGGAAATCCTCAACGAAGAGACGCAGACCTCCTACGAAGACGACATCGCGCACGGACGCGTCGGCCTCACCGGTGCCCGTCCTTCGAAAGAAATCGGGATGCATACTCTTCGCGGCGGAGACGTGGTCGGAGATCACACTGTGATGTTCGCCGCTGATGGGGAACGATTTGAGCTCACCCACAAAGCTTCATCCCGCATGACCTTCGCCTCCGGCGCGGTGAGAGCAGCCCTTTGGCTTCGCAATCAAAAGCCCGGTCTCTACGACATGCAGGACGTTCTTGGCTTGAAATAAAACGACCATGGCAATTCGCACCGGCATTTCACTGGGAAGCAATCTCGGCAACCGCCTCGCCAATCTGCGAGACGCAAGGGATATGCTTGTAAAACTCAACCCCACCGGAGCCAGCTTCAAGCAATCCTCGATTTACCAAACCGACCCCGTCGGCTGTCCCTCTAATTCTCCGGATTTTTATAATGCCGTCATCGAGATTGACTACATCGGAACTCCTCACGACCTCCTCTCTTCGGTTCAGGGAATCGAATGGCATCTCGGTCGTGTTCCCACCGCCGAGCGAAACGCCCCGCGCAAGATCGACCTCGATATCCTCTACTTTGGCGACACTATCATGGACGAAGACGTCCTCACTCTTCCCCACCCGCGGCTAACGGACCGACGGTTTGTCCTTAATCCCCTCGCCGACATTTCTCCCCAGCTCATTCTTCCCGGAGATGTCTCCACGGTAAGCGAACACCTCCGGAAACTTGACACTGACGAACCCGAGCCTTCCTTGGTCCAATCAATGTGGTAAACCCACTCGCAACCATGACCGGAACTGGAAAAGCGGAGCGCCTCCGGGCAAAAAAGGGAATCGCCCCGATTTCCTCGCTGACAGCATACGATTACCCCACCGCCCGCCTTCTCGATGAAGCAGGCGTCGATATTCTCCTCGTCGGTGATTCCCTCGGCATGGTTGTGCTCGGATACCCCGACACGACCCACGTCACTCTCGACCAGATCATCCACCACACCGCCGCCGTCGCCCGCGGTGCCAAAAACGCCCTCATCGTTTCCGATTTCCCCATCAACACCTATCGCACCGTCGAGGAAGCCCGCGCTAATGCGACTAAACTCGTGGAAGCCGGCGCCCAGGCCGTCAAACTGGAAGGCGGCCTGCGCCAAGCTGACAAAGTGAAAGCCATCGTCGACGACGGGGTTCCCGTCATGGGGCATCTCGGCATGCTCCCCCAGCG
>JAKMEV010000452.1:0-8093 GCA_022425785.1 Akkermansiaceae bacterium
CTCGGTGAGGATTACCATTCCGCCGACCTTGTTGAGTTGAACGATAATCTCGTTACTCACACTGCCAACCCCGGGCTCATCCGCCGCGATTTGCTCAATATCGAAAAATCCAAGGCGGCTCTCGATGCTATTCCGGCGGAGACGCTGGCGGACTGCTGTGAAGCGGCGGCCGAATTGTTCATGCACGCGGATCTTCCTTGCGGAGACTCCACCCAGAGCCCGGCGGAATATATCGAATCACTCTCTGCGCTAACCCGCCTTCCCCACACCTTGGTGAAGATGAATATGGGAAAAATTTACGAGGCAATGTCTCAGATTCGCACTGTCATTGGTGGACTGACCCGTGGGATTCCTCTTGAGATGTTTGACGGCGGACTAGCCACTCTCGACGGGCTTGACGTCAATTATTACCCGGCCACTTCTTCTCTCGGTGTCTCCCTTCCGAGTAATGCTCCGGCAGTCAATTCTCTCTGGCTACCCGCTCTGGTGATGAAAATCCCCGTGCTCCTCAAGCCAGGTCGGGAAGACCCCTTCACGCCACTCCGAATCGTTCAAGCGATGATCCAGGCGGGCTTCCCTAAAGAGGCCTTCGGATTTTATCCCACCACTCATGAGGGTGGCGACACCTTGCTCACCACTTGTGGCGCGGGAATTTCCTTTGGGTCTGATGTCACGGTCCGGAAGTATGCTCCTTTCAAGTCGATTCAGGTCCACGGCACCGGACGTTCCAAAATCCTCATCGGTGAAGACTTCATCGATCGTTGGGAGGATTACATCGATGTTCTCGTGACTTCAATTTCAGCTAATGGTGGGCGGAGTTGCATCAATACCTCGTCCATCCTCGTGCCTTCGCATCGCGATGAGATCGCCGGGGCTCTGGCGGCCAAGCTGGCACAAATCGAGCCGCTGGCACGCGATGACGAGAACGCTCTCCTCTGCGGTTTCGCAAATACCGCGATGGCCGAGGGGATCGACGGCATGATCGAAGATCTTCTTAAAGAACCCGGCGCTCGCGATGTCACGGCTTCCCATCGTGATGGAGATCGCAAGGTCGAGGCTCACGGGCAGACCTATCTTCGTCCTACCCTCATTGCCTGCGACGACAAAAATCATTCGCTGGCCAATACCGAGTTCATGTTTCCCTTCGCGAGCATTGTCGAGATGCCACAGTCGGAAATGCTTGATAGTATCGGCGAAACTCTCGTCGTGAGTGCCTTTACCGAAGACAAAGCCTGGTCGCAGGATATGATGATCAGCCACAATATCGAGCGACTCAACATCGGGCCTTTCCCGACGAACCGCGTTCAGTGGGAGCAGCCACACGAAGGAAATCTCTTTGAATTTCTCTACCGCCGCCGCGCGATCCAGGGCGACCTTTCGGGGGTTGGTTAGTCTTCTTCGAAAAAGACATCCCTCTTCTCCAGATAGATTGCGTAGTTCATGACGATCTCCGTGCGAATGTGCCAATTTTCATTGCCCGTTTGCATTTTTAGAGCAGGTGCCGCGACCAAGAGGAAGGGGCGATGTTTGCTCCACTTTCCATTGACCGGATCGCCATCGAATGCCGCGAAATTTCTGGCGCCGGAAAAGTGGAGATAGCCGGTCTCGATGTTTCCGGTTTGAGGATCGGCGTAGCGGAAGCGAAACCCTTGTTCATTTTTGGAAAGCTTTTCCTGTACTTCCATCAGGGTGCAGAGGTGTCCCATGAGAGATCCCCAGAGCCATTCGTCGGTGTCGGGGTCCTGGTAGGTTGTTTGGGAGACGAAGTTGATGATCGGGAGCACTCCTCCGTCGATGGAGTTTTTGAAAATCTTGTGGACCCGTTGCACGTGTGAGGCACCTCCTTCCGGTGGGATTCTCCGGAGGTAGGATCCTTTGAGAACGGGGAGGCCGACATCTTTTCTGACCCAGTTGGCGAGGTGGCTCATGTCAGCCCAATTGATGCCTGTTTTCCTCATCGTGGGCTTGTTGTCGCCATAGGTCATCGAGGGACGTTGGGCGTATTTTTCGATAATGGTGCGAGCTTTTCCGGCGGCAGTCTTTCCGGGGATTTTTTCATACCCGGCCCGTTCTGCCGGAGTGCTGAGAAGAACTTGATTAATGATGGAGCAAGGACCGCAGGCGAAGGTGCCTATGTTTTTTTGCTCCAGGATTCGGGGGTCTCCGTGGGCCAGTCTCATGAGGCACACCAATAAGATCAAAATTCGCACTCCCAAGACTTGCCGTCATACTCCTTTGACTCAATCAAAAATCACGATGTCTTTTCCCACCGATGATATCCGAACCATGATGCTTTCCCAAAAGGAGGTCACTGAAGAAACTTCCTTTGGTCCCGAAGTCCTTGTCTATAAAGCCTGCGGAAAGATGTTTGCGACTCTTGGGTTTGAAGATGAAGTCGGACGAATGAATCTCAAATGTGATCCCGAGCGCGCCCTTGAATTGCGGGATGAACACGAGGCGATCATTCCGGGCTATCACATAAATAAGAAGCACTGGAATACCCTCGTGTTTGATAAATCACTCCCAGCTTCTATGGTGACCGAGCTAATCGGCCATTTCTACGAGCTCGTTGTGAAAGGCCTTCCCGCCAAGTTGCGCAATCTCTTATCGGGAGGTGATGACTAATTGCAGGAAGGTCCGCGAATCAAGATTGTCAATTGGGATCCGGTAGGTCACGGTGCCATTGTCGTTAAATACCGAAGCTTGGGTCGGCATGGGAATTTCCTCCCAATTGACCAGATCGTCGGATCGCTGCGGAATGACGATGAATTCATCGGCTCCGAGCTGCATATTGAATTCAAAGAGATTGGGGAGAGTTGCTTTCGGTAGGGTGACTCCTAAGACAAAGGATGACAGATCGTCGGGTTCTCCTGCGAAGACAAGAGAATCGTTAGTCCCCGGAGAGCCATGGCGGGCGGCGCTGCATCTCCAGTTTGATGCCAGGGACAGCTCCGGATTGGCTTGAGCCTGAATGAGAGTCAAGGTGCACCCTTCACCGTCGGCAAACTCAGGCCATGGATCCTTGTCGTTGTAGGTGAAGTCGGCAATGACGGAGCCATCGGCGGCGGAGAGGACGAGTTGCTCTCCGGAGTTGGCGAGATTGGTCAGTTTGGAAAATTCCCCGGCAATTTTCATAAAGTCGCCATAGAGGTCTGTGAAGGCCGCAATGTTCTCCACCAGGACGATGCGCTCTCCCGGATTGAGGAGAGTATTAACCGGGAAAGTGAAGTTCAGGCCGGTAGTGAAAGCCACTTCAGTAAGGTCGATGATTTCGGTGGGGGACGTATTGAGGAGTTCAATAAATTCCGTAGCGGGGTAGTTGTCCGAGGGATGGTAGTTGATTTCGCTGATGGTTAAATTGTCGGCACTGGCCGGAGTTCCAGTGACAAAGGTCGCGCGGCGGATGGCGGACCAGTTCCCCGAATCAGTGCGAACCCGGGCGGAGATTTCCATGGAGACCAAGGGGATGATTTCACCATCAAAAGCGGTCAAGGTTTCCATGGGGTCGCGCTCATCCGTGGAGTAGTAGATTGTTCCATTTTCCCCCGTGGTATTTAAAATCGTGAGCTGGAATCCAGGAGAGATCACTCCTCCATTTGAGCTGAAATCAGGGGGCGGGAGGAAGTTGGAGTCAATCCAGTTTGCCCGGGTTTGCAGCCAGGATTTCATCGTGGCGACCCGGCTGGTCCAGGAGGACGCGCTTAGCCCGGATTGTTGGTCGGCGAGAGCAGTGGTGATTTCAGCGACCTGGTTGTCGATGATCGTTGACATGTTCGTGTTGGAAAGCGGACCTCCTCTTAGCTCGAACCAACGGTCTTCATACTCTCGTTGAAAAGTAGGATCGTCGAAGAGGCGGTCATACCACAAACGATTCGGGCGGAAGTAGAGAGTCCCGGTTGTCGATCCTCCGTAGGCGCCGTTGTTAAAATCCCACATGGGCCCCATGCGGAGTTTGCGATCTCCCGACGAAACCCAGGGGAACATACTCAGGAGCAAGCCATCGCCTTGCTTCGCCAGAGTGAGCATTTGGAAATAGTCTATGAAGTCCGTGGTATCGAGGTGGCGCCGGTAGCCGATATCGGGATCCTGCCAAATGTCATTGTCGTAAAGGACATCCTCGAATTGCCGATACCACTCCTCGACGGCGGCCCGTTGAGGAGCGCTGATTGCGTATCCGTTGGGATCTTCGAAGTTGATGAAGGCATTGTATTGCCGGGGGATGTCATCGCCGGAGCCGGAAACGTTTGGCGAGGTGGACTGGATTCGATTCGGCCCGGCGGTGTGAAAAAACTGGGGAGTCGTTGCTCCATTCTCGGCGGGAAATCCCTCCACCGGAATGGGGTCCATCCGGTTAATGCTGTTGATCCAGCCACCTGTGGAACCGTCTTGCGAGAGCTCGTCGAATTCGATCCTCTTCGAGTCCCGCTTTGGTTTCTCGAGAAAGACATAGACTCCTTTGCGGTCGGCCAAGGTAAGATCTCCTCCGTCCTCGTTGACAAAGACATCGACAAATCGAAACTCCGGAGCCCATCGTCCGGTTTGCCGACTCAATTCCCAGATGAAGGTATTGTAGAGCATCGTCCGGTCGTATCCCGGGTGGGGATAATAGAGTATCCAGTCTGACTCGGCGGACATCCCCAAAATCTTGATTGAGCGATCGCTGTCTTCGTCGGTTTTCCAGGTTTCCAGTGAATAGGGTTTGGGGTTCCAGGTTGAGGAAAAGGCTCCTCTAACACGAATGCCAATGCGCGATGATTGATCGGGAGGGCTTTGGAAGTCGGCGGTGTTTCCGGCGGGATCGCGGCCATAGATGCCGAGGAAAGCCGGCTGGCGGGCCAATTGTCGCAAGCCGCCTCCGGTTTGTGTGCTGGTGCTCCAGTTCTTGTTGGGAACGGAACCAGCCGCGAAGTTTTCAACGACCATGATGGGGAGATTGGAAGAGTAGCCGGCGAGATCCGGGCTAAGTTTTACATAGGATCGGGTTCGGATGGCCGGAGCTTGTCCCGGGAAGTATGAGGCTGCTCGTACTTGGATGGAAGTGGTCACCGAAATTGCACCGTCGTAAACCAACCCGTTGTCCGGACCGGGAAGAGATCCATCGAGAGTGTAGACGAGAGTCGCTCCCGGTTCGGAGCTTGTGAGGGAGAGAGAGAAGTCCTCGCTGAAAACGCCGTCTTCTTTGGAGAAATCAGGCTGTTGTGGATCCGGGAAGACACAATTGACGGCCCCAATGAGAGTGATTTCGACGAGCGGGTTTTCAGGATCGTTGGTGGTGAGACTGAGGGTTTCGCTAAAGCAGCCGTCGGCGGATGGAAAGAAAGTGAGCGTGAGATCGATCAATTGCCCGGCTTCGATGGTGAGGGAGTCTTCGGCGACAGAAAAAGAACTGCCGATGGGAAGGCTCGGGGTGACCGTGAGATCCTCCACTCCCCCGAGGTTGGAGATCTGAAGCGGGAGCTGATTCGGGCCGGGGTTGCCGCCGAATGACCCAAAGTCCACGAGTCCGGCTGTTTCGATGACCGGGTTGGGATTGACCGGAGTGTTGCCGAGAAAGCGGACTTCCCCGAGCCCTACCCGATCTCCGCCACCGACGGCCTCGAACCAATTGTCGGTGAGGGTCAACCGAATGGTGTTCGCGGTGAAGCTCCCACCGAGTGAGAGGGTGGTCGCCGCGGATTGGGAAAGCGCAGGAGAACGAAGTTCGACGGACGCGGGAAAAGTCGTCCCTCCGTCGTCGGAGAATTCAAGCGTGAAGGATTTGGCTTCGTTGCCATTGGGATTTCCAAAGTGGTATCCCCAGTAGATGAAATCGGTGAAGTTGTGACTTTCGGAGAAGGTGAACAGAAATACCGGAATAGGGGCGCTGGCTGGATTCAGGGCAAAGTAATCGGCACCGCCTCCGCCCGGAGCGTCAGTGGTCCAGGCCGTCGAACTGCTCGCCGACGAATGAGAGATGGTGAGATAATTCCCGGCGGTTGGAGTCGAGGAGAGTCCCGAGCCGTTGCTAATATTTTGGGCCGGGTAGAATTCCGTCCCGGCCTGTAAAGTAGTGCGGACCGGGGAAAGAATTTCCTGGCCCATCACAATCGTGGGAAGGAGAACGAGAAGAAGTGCCTTCATGAGGTGTAAAAAAAAGTCATTCAGAGCGAACCCTGAATGACATGTTGGGATTCCTTTTTCCGAGGAATTTATCGACGGCGTCGAAGAAGGCTCAAGCCAGCGAGACCGAGCAGAAGAGTGCTTGAGGGCTCTGGGATTACATCATCACCGATGAACTTAAGTTCACCGACGCCGATGCGATCACCGCCAGCAGCGGGAGCTCCAAACTGGTTGTCAGTGAAATTGACTCTCACGGTATCAGCTGAAAAAGTTCCGCCCAAATCCAGGGTGGCCGCGTTGCCGACGGTGTGGCTCCCCAAGCCCAGGCTGACCGTGGTCGAAGTAGGGAAAGTGGTGCCGCCGTCCGTCGAGAAGCTCAGGGAAAATTCGCGGGCTTCATTGCCGTTTGCGCTTCCAAAGTGGTATCCCCAGAATACGAGATCGGTAAGGGCGTAGGTCGCTCCAAGAGTCATGTCAAAGATCGCAGGAGTGCCTCCGTCGGCGTAATAATCTCCACCAACGGGAGCGGGATCAATGGTAGTCCAAGCGTTTGTGCCACTGGCACCTGCGTGGGTGATTGTGGCGTAGTTGGCAAGGGTAGCAACTCCACTGAGGCCGGAGTTGTCCACCATGTTGTTTGCATTAAAAAATTCTGACACACCGCTGACATTTGTCTCAGCGGTCGGGGTGACGAGAACAATGGTGGCACTCGCTGACATGGCCGTGGCGCAGAAAAGGAGGGTGGATTGTAAGGGAGTGTTCATATGAAAGAGCGTCATGCGATTCAGTTAGACTAGGAGTCGTAAAGTGCAGGGGGAGATATTGCAAGTCGGAAAATCGATTTGTGTAGATATTGTTCAAAAATGGTTCAGGATCCTGAGCTAATTTTTCTCATTGCATCAATGAATCCCCGCTCCCATTCGTTCAGCATGCGGAGAACCATTGTAACCAATAACGACACAGATGGGACCGGGTTCCGGTTTGAGCTTGAAGGTAGTCATTCCGCCAGGCGTTCCGGCGACGAAGGCCCGCTTCCTCTCCGATCTTGAGGCTGGAAATGTCATCGAATTCTCCGGCGATCTTGGCATCAATTTGATGTCCGGAGAAGTAAGGGTCAGCAGTAGGAGAATGACCAGGCGTTTCATCGGATGTCAGAGTAGGATTTCGATCTTGAGGCGGTAGAAGTGGCGGAATTCCAAGCCGGTGTATCCGGAGGCGCTTTCGAAAACGACAGTGACGGTTCCGTCGCCATTGTTCACCCGCGAAATTTCGGGAAGATCGGTGGTGGCGTCGGACCAGTTGATTAAGTCGGGCGATTTTTCAATTGAGATGGCAAGGTCGTCGGCGGTCTGGTTGAGTTGGGTGGAGATCCTTACCGCAGTGCCACTGGATTCGACGCGGAAGGGGCTCGGGTTGGCAATGGAGGACGAGGTTCCAAAGCCATATTCAGCGAGAGCAACAAGACCATCATTATCGAGGTCGGCATCGGGATCGCCGGTGAATGGCATGGTGTCGGGATCTCCGGGGCCGCCGCCGATGAAGCCGCTCTCACGCCAGTTCGAGGCATCGTCGGGATCGGGAGAGGTGTCGGGATTGATCAGGACCAGGCTGAAGCCGCCGCCGTCGGGGCCGGTGGGCCAGGGGGATTCGTCGTCATAGGTGAATTCGAGAATCGAGCTGTTGTTGCCGTCCTCCAATTTAATACGGTCGCTTCCGTTGTTGAGGCGGGATTCATTCTGGAAAATACCAGCGATGGGATGACCGGAACCGTGCACGGCCTCGAAGGCTGCTTGGTTCAGAACCACGAGAGTGCGTTCACCTGGAAGGAGCGTGAGGGCGCCGAAGGTAAAATCGATGCCAGCGGTGAAGTTGACCCCGGTGAGATCGAGCGACACGGTGTCGCTGATATTCATGAGTTCAATGTATTCGGCATCGCCGTTGGGATCGGCGGGGTGATACATGATCTCGCTAATGGCGAGATAGAGTTGCGCGTC
>JAKMEV010000454.1:0-4340 GCA_022425785.1 Akkermansiaceae bacterium
ATGCGGGGAAGAACGAGAGGACGATGTAGGGGCTGGCAATACCAAGTGCAAAAACGGTGAAAACGGCAAAGGCAATTGGCTTGGGTTGCGAGAGCGCAAAGCCCATCACCGCTCCGAGAAATGGTCCGGAACACGGCGTGGCAATGAGAGTCGTAAGCACTCCGGAAAAGAATGATCCGGAGTAGCCTTTCTTGCCCTGCAATTCACCACCAACCCCGGTGAGGCTCGTCCCAATTTCAAACAAACCAAAGAGATTCAGGCCCATCGCAAAAAGGAGAACAATAATTGCGCCGAGGAAAATCGGATTACTCAGCTGTTCTCCCCAGTTTAAATTGAGGGATATAATAACCGCAGACAAAATCCACATCGTCACCAAAAGACCTAGGCCAAATACCAGACCATGAATTTTAATCTTCTTTTCGTCTTCTCCGGCTTGAGCCACAAAGCCCATGACCTTCAGGCCAAGGACTGGAAACACACAGGGCATCAAATTTAAAAGCAGACCGCCAATGAAGACAAAGAAAAGAGAGGATCCAAAAGTCACTTTCTTTTCCTCAATTCCACCAGGCAGGACGATCTCAAGCTTGGCATCGACATCGTAAAGTTCCGCTCCCGCCGCGATGTCTTCTGCCGTGGCTTTCACCGTTTCCAGATGAACTGTCGGCGCCTTGTCCACTCCTGGAGGGTCGGCAGCATCGGGATTTGCCGAGAGCGGAATCGACACATTCACCGCCGCTCTGCCGGTTTCCGTTTGGTAAGCCAACATTCCCGACATGGTTTCCAGGGTTGGTCCTTTATCGATGAAGAGATCTTCATTTCCGAAATTGCGGTCAAAATACGCAATGATCATTTGTCCATCAACTTCGGCGTCCTGCAATGACTGACTGTCCACTTGCTGGTCGGAAGAGAAGAAGTAGATCCCATCTTCCTGAATCGAAATTCCGTCCGGAGCGGTCGCAGTGAGAGAGAACGAGCCCTCTTCCTCGACAACTTCAAAAGTCCAGCCATCCGCTGGTTTGGCAACCGGAGGGTTTTCAAAAACCGCGGCGGCGGCGGCATCAGGAACGGTCGCGGCGGCAGATTTGATTACGAGGAAAATCTCTCCGGATTCCTGAACACAGCTGCCTTCATCACAAATCTGCCAACCTGCTTTTCCGCTGATCGTGAGATCTTTTCCGAGAGCCAGTTCTTTTGGAGCGGTGATCTCGTAGTAGAAAGCAACTTCTCCTTCGTATCCGTAGAGCACGGTATCCAGCCCGCCTGACTTCGTTTCGATCGCCCGGGGAATAGCGAAAATCGTTTCACTCGCCGTAAACCCATCGGGGAGCGCCCAATCAACCTTCATCGAAGTCCCAAGAATTCCGGGGTTTACGTAATAAGAATGCCAGTGATCGGGATGGTTGAGCTGCAGGGCAATTTTGAAAGTCTCGCCCGGAGCAATCCCAGTGACTTCAGAGACCGCTTTGAAGGTGGACTTATCACCACCACCAAACTGCGCATTGGCCAGAGATGAGAAGAAAAAGGTAAGGAGGATAATCAGTGATCGTTGCATCATTGCTGGGTATTGATTTGCCGTTGGAGGGACCAAGCCGCCGTTTTCTTCCACAATATTTTCAGAAGATGGTCGGAAGATGGCACGATGACGCTTTAACACCATCCAAAAAGCGTCACGGATTGGTTGGATCGCGCGCGTTTACTCTTCCGCTTTTCGCGGAAAAGGCGTAAGTCCCGCGTATGAGAATTTTGACCGGCCTGCAACCAAGCGGACGTCTTCACGTGGGAAATTACTTTGGCGCGATCAAACCAGCCATCGATGCCCAGGGCGAAGGCGACGGTTATTACTTCATCGCGGACTATCACGCGATGACCACGACCCACAATCCCGCCGAGCTTCGCGAAAACGTCCGCGGCGTAGCGATCGATTTTCTCGCCTGCGGTTTCGATCCGTCACGTGGCGTCTTTTTCAAACAAAGCGCGGTCCCTGAGGTCAACGATCTGGCTTGGATTCTCTCGACGGTCTGTCCCATGGGACTTCTCGAACGTTGCCACTCTTATAAAGACAAAATCGCCAAGGGCATCTCGGCCAATCACGCGCTTTTCGCTTATCCCGCGCTCATGGCGGCGGACATTTTGCTCTATGATTCAAACATCGTACCCGTCGGTGACGACCAAAAACAACACCTTGAAGTCACCCGTGATCTCGTCGGCAAGATCAACGACCAATACGGCGAAGGCACTCTCGTCATGCCGAAAGCCCGCATTCGCGAAGGCGTTGCCAAGGTCCCCGGACTCGATGGCGAGAAGATGAGCAAGAGTTACAATAACACACTCCCCATCTTCGGCGACGAGAAGCCGAACAAGAAACTTATCATGCGGATTCAGACCGATTCCGCCGCTGTAGAAGATCCCAAGCCAACGAAAAATTCCGTCATTCTGGCACTCTACCAACTCTTCGCCGGCGAATCGGAATACCAACAAATGATCTCCGACTACGAGAATGGCGGATGTGGATACGGTGACTTTAAAAAGCGCCTGGCAGAAGCTTACTGGGATTACTTCGCTCCCATGCGCGCCAGACGCGAAGAACTCATCGCCAACCCCGACGAGGTCGATTCCGTCCTCGCTGCCGGCGCCGAAAAAGCCCGCGAAGAAGCCAGCAAGGTCATCGACCGTGTGCGTAAAGCTGTGGGCTTGATATAGCAAATCACTTCTTCGGAGACTTCTTGAATAGCACACGTTTGTCACCTGACGCCTTGGCTTTCCAGAGCTCCTCTTGAGCCCTTTCGTAAACAGCTTTTGCCTCATCGTATTGTTTCTCCGTATAGGGAGGATTGGGCACGAGGCGCATCTTCCCATCGTCATCTTCGCGAAAGGTGTTTCCAATCATCTTCGCCAGAAGGCTTCGTTTCTCTCGGATCAGGGCGGAGAGTTTTTTGATCTCTAGATCTTCGCGCTTGAGAGCCTCAAGAGCCTTTTGGTAAGTGAGTTTGGTATCTATAATTTCAGGTTGGACGCTCTTCGGCAAATCAAACAGCGGAACGAAAATCTCTCCGGGGCCCTTCTTGCTTTCCGCAAGAGCAACCCTCGCTTTATCGAGCGTTAATTTGTCGCGAGTCTGGGTGACTTTCTCCTTTTCCTGTCCCTGACAAGAAAAGGAAACAAGCCAGCTCCAAAAGAAATATTTGAGCATCCTATTCATGTCCATCGTCAGGGGTCACTCCCAACACAATATTAAACTCGCCACTCAACTCCCCCGCTTTTGAATTTGGAATGGGAGCGAATTTCACCATGAGATGTTTCACCGGATCACCGAGACGTTTGATCAATCCGTCTTTGGCGTTTCCATTGTCCCCATGGATAAAACACTGGGTTGTCAGCGCGCGTTTGTTACAACGATAGACGGCGACATGGATATGCGGAGTCCGCGGTCCATAGGGAACCGGCTTGATCGTTCGAAAATAATAACGTCCGTCGCGCCTGGTCATGAAGCGCCCGAAGCCCTGAAAATTGGCATCGCGCTTCGGTCCGGTGAGCCCTCCGTCTTTAGAGTGGATATACGCGCCTTTATTATCTGCCTGCCAAATCTCAACCCGCGCGTTGGAAACCGGATTGCCTTTCAAATCCGTCACCTTGCCATGAAGATGGGTGATCGCTCCCACGGCTGGCGTGATCCCATCGTTGATTCGCAAAAGATCATTATCCGTATCCAGAGGAAGCTTGTCCGGATAAAAAGGTCCTTCCGTCATCGGCGGGGTTTCGGTAAGCGCTTCAGCAAAAACCCCGGGCATAGTAAAAAAAGCAGCGGAACCCAATATCGCTCGTTTTAAGAAGTCACGACGTTCGCAAAGGTGGCAGTTCGAAATCATTTTTAGTCTTTCGCACAAAGATCGCTTTGAGGCGAGGCGATATCCCGTAAGGTAACCCCATGATTCAGGTGCGGAACTTGTGTGTCGAATTCGAAACTCCCGGAGAAACGGTCAAGGTTCTTAGCGATCTTGATTTTGAACTCGCTGAGGGAAAGTCTTCTGCGGTGGTTGGTCCCTCCGGAAGCGGCAAGACGACCTTCCTCAATGTGCTCGGGGCGATGCTTCCAGCGACGAGCGGAGAGGTTGTCATCGGCGATCAGGACATCGCGCAACTCGACGAAAAACAGGCTGCGCAATTCCGCAATCACGAGTTGGGATTCATTTTTCAACAACACCAACTCCTTCCCCAGCTGACCGTCCTGGAGAATGTTCTCGTGCCGCGACTCGCCGGAAGCTGGAGTGAAAGCGAAGAAGAAACACGCCAACGAGCCGAAAAGTTATTGGAGCGGGTCGGCCTAGGTCATCGCTTGAGCC